>PNMN01000015.1 GCA_013823655.1 Comamonadaceae bacterium
CGGCGGCTGCGGCCATCACCGTGTCGGCGCTCCAGGGCTGGCCGAGCAGGGCGGCTTCGGTCTGGCGCGCGCGCGCCGGCGTGGCGGCCACGCCGCCGGCGCCGATGGACACCTGCTGCACCACGCCGTCTTTCACGCTCAGCTGGATCGCCAGGCAGACGGCGGAGATGTCGTCGTCGAAGCGTTTGCTGATTTTGTAGACGCGCATGAATTCGCCGCCCTCACCCCAACCCTCTCCCGCGCGCGGGAGAGGGGGCAAGTCCCTCACACCTGGCGCCTCTTCGCTCCCTCTCCCGCTGGCGGGAGAGGGCAGGGGTGAGGGCTTCCCCGGTCGTGGCACCTTGATCCAGCACAGCAGTTCGTCGGGTCGCATCACGTTGGTGCGGTAGCCGGTGTACAGGTCTTCCAGCCGCAGTTCGCGGTGGGCGATGTCGCCGCCGGTCTTGTTTTTCTTCCAGCGCATCAGCACCACGCTGGCGCCCAGCGCGATCAGCAGTGGCATCGAATCGCCAATCGGTGAGCCGTTGGCGACGTTGCCGCCCAGCGTGCCTGCGTTGCGCACCGGCAGACCGGCGAAGCGCTGGCCAAAGGTCTTGAGCTGCGGACGTTCTTTGACCAGCGCCGCAAAGGCATCGGTCAGCGTGACGGCGGCGCCGATGGCGATGTGGTGCGGGTAGGTTTCGATCCGCTGCAGTTCACGCGCTGCGGTCAGGTCCAGCACCTGTGCAAAGCGCTGGTGCTGCTTGGTGACCCAGAGGCCGACGTCGGTGGTGCCGGCCACCACCTGGGCGCCGGGGTGTGCGGCGCGGGCCTGCAGCAACTTCGCCAGCGTGGTCGGGCGCAGGTAAGGGTTGTCCGTGTCCGCTGGCTTCTTCAGCGCCTTGAGGGCCGCCACCGTGGCGGCTTCGTTCACCACACAGCCGGGCGGCAGGGGTAGCGTGCCCATCTGCTGCGCCGCATCCAGAATGGGCCGGTAGCCGGTGCAGCGGCACAGGTTGCCCGACAGGTCCACCTGCGCCCGCTCTCTCGTGATGCCTTGCCCGCCGTCCGTGTTCTGGTACATGCCGAACAGGCTCATGACGAAGCCCGGTGTGCAGAAGCCACACTGGCTGCCGTGGCACTGCACCATGGCCTCTTGTGCCGGATGCAGGTCGCCCGAAGGCGCGGCAATGTCTTCGGCGGTCCACACCGCCATGCCGTGCACCGAAGCGGCAAGCCGGATGCAGCTGTTGATGGCCTTGTAGCGCAGCTTCCCGCCCACCGCTTCACCCAGCACCACGGTGCAGGCGCCGCAGTCGCCTTCGCCACAGCCCTCCTTGGTGGCGCTCAGGTGCAGGTCTTCGCGCAGCACGGCCAGCAGGGTGCGGTCGGGGGCCACGCCGGTGAGCGTCACCGGCGCGCCCCGGTGCAGGAAATTCAGGGTTTGTCCGGGGTTTTTTGCATTCATGGGGCCAGCATAGCGCCGCGGGCTGTGGCACGACATATGCTCGGATATATGAGGCTGGCGGCTTCGCTGCGTCGGCCCGAACCGGAAGCGGCTGCCGCCTGAACCTCACCCAACCAGAAAGAGACCGCCTTGACGAGCTCACTCACACCACCGCGCCTGCAACTGACCGGCATCACCAAGCGCTACCCCGGCGTGGTCGCCAACAACAACGTGCACCTCGCGGTTGCGCCCGGCGAGGTGCACGCGGTGCTGGGCGAAAACGGCGCGGGCAAGTCCACGCTGATGAAGATCATCTACGGATCGGTCAAGCCCGACGAAGGCTCGGTGATGTTCAACGGCCAGCCGGTGCACATCCGCAACCCGCAGGAGGCGCGCGCGCTGGGCATCAGCATGGTGTTCCAGCACTTCAGCCTGTTCGACACCCTGACCGTGGCGGAAAACGTGTGGCTGGGTCTGGACAAGTCCAAGACCCTCAACGACGTCACGGCCAGTATCGACGTCATCGCTTCCGCGTACGGGCTGGACATCGACCCCAAGCGCCCGGTGCACACCCTCAGCGTGGGCGAAATGCAGCGGGTCGAGATCATCCGTGCGCTGCTCACCAGCCCGCAGCTGCTGATCCTGGACGAGCCGACCTCGGTGCTCACGCCCCATGCGGTGGAAAAGCTGTTTGTCGTTCTGAAGAAGCTGGCGTCCGAGGGCTGCAGCATCCTCTACATCAGCCACAAGCTGCACGAAATCCGCGAACTCTGCACCGCCTGCACCGTGCTGCGTGGTGGCCGGGTCACCGGCGTGTGCAAGCCGCAGAACGAGAGCAACGCTTCGCTCTCGCGCCTGATGATCGGTGCCGAGCCGCCGGCGCTGCGCTCGCGCGCACTCAACGCGGGCGCGGCGGTGCTGGAGGTCAGCGGCCTGACCCTGCCCAGCGACGAACCCTTTGGCACCGGGCTGGCCGACATCGCACTGACCGTGCGCACCGGCGAGGTGGTCGGCATCGCCGGTGTGTCGGGCAACGGGCAGGCCGAGCTGCTGCACGCTTTGTCGGGCGAAGACACCCATGCACCGGCGGGCAGCATCCGCGTCGCCGGGCAGGACGCTTCGCGCCTGCCGCCGGGTCGGCGCCGCGCCCTGGGCCTGCATTTCGTGCCCGAAGAGCGCCTGGGCCGTGGTGCGGTGCCCACCCTCTCGCTGGCGCACAACCTGCTGCTCTCGCGCCGCGACGCCGTCGGTGCGGGCGGCTGGCTCAGGCTGGCTGCGCTCAAGGCGCAGGCCGAAAACATCATCCGCCGCTACAACGTCAAGGCCAACGGGCCGGATGCGGCGGCCAAGTCGCTCTCGGGCGGCAACCTGCAGAAGTTCATCGTCGGTCGCGAGATCGAAGCCAGGCCAACCTTGCTCATTCTCAGCCAGCCCACCTGGGGCGTTGACGTGGGTGCGGCGGCCCAGATCCGTGGCGAAATCCTGGCGCTGCGCGACGCCGGTTGCGCGGTGCTGGTGGTGAGCGAAGAACTCGACGAGCTGTTCGACATCTGCGACCGCCTGCACGTGATCGCCAAGGGTCGGCTGTCGCCGTCGATCGACCGGGCCGACGCGACGGTGGAGCGCATCGGCGAGTGGATGTCGGGCCTGTGGGAGGCCGCACCCCGGCACAACAACCAGGAGGTCGCCCATGCTGCGGCTTGAAGTCCGTCCCCAGCCCTCGGTGCGCTGGGGCTACGCCTCGCCACTGCTGGCGCTGGCCATCACCGTGATCATCGGTGTGATCCTGTTCGCCTTGCTGGGCAAGGATCCGGTGCGCGGTCTGCAGGTGTTCTTCTGGGAGCCGATCAAGAGCACCTACGCGCTGTCCGAGCTCATGGTCAAGGCCACACCGCTGATGATCATCGCGCTCGGGCTGGCGGTGTGCTTCCGCTCCAACGTGTGGAACATCGGTGCCGAAGGCCAGTACCTGATCGGCGCCATCTTCGCTGCCGGTGTGGCGCTCATGGCGGACAAGACCACCGGCCCCTGGATCGTTCCCGCCATCCTGCTGGCCGGTGTGCTGGGCGGCATGTTCTGGGCTGGCATCACGGCCCTGTTGCGCGACCGTTTCAACGCCAGCGAAATCCTGGTCAGCCTGATGCTGGTGTACGTGGCGATCCAGGTGCTGAACTACCTGGTCTATGGCCCGTGGAAAGACCCCCTGGGCTACAACTTTCCGCAGACCAAGACCTTCGAGACGGTCACGCAGATACCCAAACTGGTGCCGGGATCGCGCCTGAACATCGGCCTGCTGCTGGCGCTGGCGGGTGCGGTGGCGGTGTGGGTGTTCCTGTTTCGCACCTATTCGGGCTTTGCCCAGCAGGTCGGTGGCCTGGCACCGGCGGCGGCGCGCTACGCGGGCTTCTCTTCGCGCAAGGCGCTGTGGATCGCGCTGCTCACTTCGGGTGGCGCGGCCGGGCTGGCCGGCGCGCTGGAGGTGGCCGGCCCGATAGGCCAGCTCACGCCCTATGTGCCCGCGGGTTACGGCTTCGCCGCCATCATCGTGGCCTTCGTCGGCCGTCTGCACCCGGTGGGCATCGTGTTCTCGGCCATCCTCATGAGCATGTTCTACATCGGCGGCGAACTCGCGCAGTCGCGCATGGGCCTGCCCAAGTCGATCACCGGCGTGTTCCAGGGCCTGCTGCTGTTTGCGCTGCTGGCCTGCGACACCCTCATCAACTACCGGATTCGATTCACCCCCGCCGCGCTGCGCGCGACCCCCTCAGGGGGGCGGCACCAGCAGCCCGTCCTGAGCTTCTGTCCTGAGCTTGACGAAGGGTCGCAGGGCGGTTCGACGGTGCCCCGGGATGGGACGCCGCAGGCCTCTCAAACCACCGAAGGAGTCCGCTGATGGAATCCATCGCACTGCTCATTGCCGCCTCGCTCAACGCGGGCACCGTGCTGGCCATTGCTTCGCTGGGCCTGCTGATCAACGAAAAAGCCGGCATCGTCAACCTGGGGGCCGAGGGCATGATGCTGTGCGCCGCGCTGGCCGGTTTCGCCACCGTGGTGCACACCGGCAGCACCGTGGCCGGCTTTGCCGCCGGCATGGCCGCGGGCGCGCTGCTGGCCGCCATCTTCGGCGGGCTGGTGATCTGGCTCAACACCAACCAGTACGCCACCGGCCTGGCGCTCTCGCTGTTCGGCGGCGGCTTCTCGGCCTTCGCGGGCACCTCCTACGTGAAAGAAAAGCTGCCCGAGCAAGCCCAGTTCGCGGTTCCCTTCCTGGCCGACATTCCGTTCCTGGGCAATGCGCTGTTCAAGCACCACCCCATGGTTTATGTGTGTGCCGGTCTGGCGTTCGGGCTGATCTGGTTTCTGTACCGCACCCGCACCGGTCTGGTGCTGCGCAGCGTGGGCGAGAGCCCCGAATCGGCGCACGCGCTGGGTTACCCGGTGCGCCGCATCCGCCTGCTCGCGGTGATGGCGGGCGGCGCGCTGTGCGGCCTGGCCGGCGCCTACGTGTCCACCGTCTACACCCCGCTGTGGGTCGAGGGCATGATCGCCGGCAAGGGCTGGATCGCGCTGGCGCTGACCACCTTCGCCACCTGGCGCCCGGCACGCGTGTTGCTTGGTGCCTACCTGTTCGGCGGCGTGACCATGCTGCAGTTTCACTTGCAGGGCATGGGTGTCAATGTGCCGAGCCAGTTCCTGACCATGATGCCCTACCTCGCCACCATCGTGGTGCTGGTGCTGATCTCGCGCAACCCGACCTGGATCCGCGTGAACATGCCCGCCTCGATTGGAAAACCGTTCTATCCGGGTTCATAATTTCCGTTTCCCCCCACCCACCAAGAGGTTCACATGACCGACCTGAGCAAACGTTCCCTGATCAAGCTGGCGGCCCTGACGGCCGTGGCCAGCGCGGCCCTGATCGGCTGCGGCAAGAAGGAAGAACCACCGGCGCCCGCACCGGTGGCGGCGCCTGCAGTGGCCCCCAAGGCCGAGCCGCTGAAAATCGCTTTCGCCTACGTCGGCCCGGTGGGTGACGGCGGCTGGACCTTCGCCCACGACAACGGCCGCAAGGCCATCGAAGCCGAGTTCGGCGACAAGGTCGTGACCAGCTACGTCGAGAACGTGCCCGAGAGCGCCGACGCCGAGCGCGTGATCCGCGACCTGGCCAGCCAGGGCAACAAGCTGATCTTCGGCACCACCTTCGGCTACATGGAGCCCATGCTCAAAGTGGCCGCCGATTTCAAGGACGTGAAGTTCGAGCACGCCACCGGCTACAAGACCGCCGAGAACCTGCGCACCTACGACAGCCGCACCTACGAAGGCGCCTACATGGCCGGCGTGATCGCTGGCGCCATGACCAAGACCAACACCCTGGGTGTGGTCGCCTCGATCCCGATTCCCGAGGTGATCCGCAACATCAACAGCTTCACCCTGGGCGCCCAGTCGGTGAACCCCAAGATCAAGACCAAGGTGGTCTGGGTCAACAGCTGGTTCGACCCACCGAAGGAAACCGAAGCCGCCACCTCGCTGCTCAACGGCGGGGCCGACGTGCTGTTCCAGAACACCGATTCGTCGGCCGTGCTGCAGACCGCCGAAAAGGCCGGCAAACGCGCCTTCGGCTGGGATTCCGACATGACCGCCTACGGTCCCAAGGCCCACCTGGGCTCGGCCATCATCAACTGGGCTCCGTACTACATCAAGGCGGTCAACGATGTTCTCAACGGCACCTGGACCACCGGCAGCGTGTGGTGGGGTCACAAGGATGGCGCGATCGACATGGTGTCGATCGCCGAAGACGTGCCTGCGGACATCAAGACCAAGATCGACACCATCAAGGCCGGCCTGAAGGACGGCAGCTTTCACCCCTGGACCGGCCCCATCGTCGGCCAGGACGGCAAGGAAGTGCTGGCCAAGGGTGTCAAGGCCGACGACGCCTTTCTGGGTGGCGTGAAGTTTTACGTCAAGGGCGTGGAAGGCAAGGTGCCGAACTGATGCAGCCCCCGCGCCGCTTCGCGTCACCCCCCTGAAGGGGGCGATGCGGGTGGCCCGGCAAAGCCGGTTCCACCGCATCCTGGGGCGAAGACGCGCGCGCCGCAGACCATCGCCGCTGCCTTCCCGCAGCGGCGTTTTTCATTGAGGGCACAGCACATGATGGAAAAACAACTCTGGCACCCGGTGATGGCGGGCATGCACCTGCGCGATGCGCCGGTGGCGGTGGAATTGCTGGAGCAGCCGCTGGTGCTCTGGCGCGAGCACGGGTACGACGGGCAGCCCGGTGTGGTGCACGCCTGGGCCGACCGCTGCCCGCACCGGGGCGCGCGGTTGTCGCTCGGGCGCGTGCTCACGCACCTGCACGGCGCGCGGATCGAGTGCCCCTACCACGGCTGGCAGTTCGCCGGTGATGTCGCATCGGTCCAGGGCCACCACGGGGCACCGGTGTCGGTGGGGCGCTGCGTGCACGTGCCGGCGGCCCCGGCGTTCGAACCACCGGCGGCGCACTGCGCACAAAGGTTCGAGGCGCAGGAACGCCATGGACTGGTCTGGGTGCGGCTGGAGCGCGCCGACTTCACTTCGCTGCCGGCGTCGCTTTCGCAGCCACCGGCCTTCGAGCCCTGGAGCGACCCGCTGTGGCGCCAGGTGTTGTGCGGGCCTTATGAGGTGATGACCAGCGCGCCCCGGCTGGTCGAGAATTTCCTCGACCTGAGCCACTTCGGTTTTGTGCACGATGGCTGGCTGGGTGCGCGCAGCCACGCCCAGGTGGACACTGGCCGGGTGGAGGAGGGCGCCGACGGTGTGCACGCGAGCGGCTGCAAGGGCTGGCAGCCCCAGGGCTACGCGGGCGCCCAAGAGGGTGGCTGGGTGGCCTACCGCTACGAGGTGCCGCACCCGTTTGCCGCCATCCTGCGCAAGGACGCGACCGAGGGCGACCCGGTGAGCAACGCCATTGCGCTGTTCATCCGCCCCGACGGCCCCGAGGCCTGCACCGCCTGGTTCGCCATGGCCACGCTGGGCGACCTGAGCGACGACGAAGAACTGCGCGCTTTTCAGGACACGGTGTTCGCGCAGGACCAGCCCATCGTGGAGTCGCAGACGCCCAAGCGCCTGCCGATCGGCAAGGACGGTGCCATCGCCGAAGTGCACGGCCCGGCCGACCGCATGTCCGGCGCCTACCGCCGCTACCTCGCCCGCACCGGCGTGACGCTGGGCGTGTGCTGAACCGAGAGGAAACCCATGAATGCCATCGAACTCGCCCGCGCCATCCCCAAGGCCGAGCTGCACATCCACATCGAAGGTTCGCTGGAGCCCGAGCTGATCTTTGCGCTGGCGCAGCGCAACGGCGTGGCGCTGGCCTACCCCGGCGTGGAGGCGCTGCGCGCGGCCTATGCCTTCACCGACCTGCAGAGCTTCCTGGACCTCTATTACGCCGGCGCCAGCGTGCTGCGGCAGCCGCAGGACTTCCACGACATGGCCTGGGCCTACTTTCTGCGCGCCCAGGCCGACCACGTGATCCACGCCGAACTCTTCTTCGACCCGCAGACCCACACCGCGCGCGGCGTGCCCATGGCGGTGCTGATCGAAGGCCTGTCGAGTGCCTGCCTGCGGGCGGCGCAGGAGCTGGGCATCAGCTCGGCGCTGATCCTGTGCTTCTTGCGCCACCTGAGCGAAGCAGACGCATTCGCCACGCTGGACGCCGCCTTGCCCTACCGCGAACACTTCATCGGCGTGGGGCTCGATTCCAGCGAGCTGGGCCACCCGCCGCAGAAGTTCGAGCGCGTGTTCGCGCGCTGCCGCGCGCTGGGGCTGCAGGTGGTGGCGCACGCGGGCGAAGAGGGGCCGCCCGAGTACATGTGGCAGGCCATCGACCTGCTCAAGGTGCAGCGCATCGACCACGGCGTGGCCGCGCTGCAGGACCCGTTGCTCATGGCCGAACTGGCCCACACGCGCCTGCCGCTCACGGTGTGCCCGCTGTCCAACCTCAAGCTCTGCGTGGTCAAAGATCTGCGCGAACACCCTCTGAAAACGATGCTTGACGCCGGACTGTGCGTCACCATCAACTCCGACGACCCGGCCTACTTTGGCGGCTACCTGAACGCCAATTTCGAGCAGACGGTGGCGGCACTGGACCTGACCCGCGAGGACGTGCTCCAGCTCGCCAGGAACAGTTTCGAGGCCAGCTTCATCGGCGCCGAGCACCGCGCCGCCTGCCTGGCGCGGGTGCGGGAGGTGGCCAGCGTCTAAAATCAGGCCCAACGAGCCGGTGCTTCCCCGGTTCGTTTTTTTATCAATCGGAAGCCATGTCGAGGACCACCATGTACAAAAACCTCGCTGCCGCGCTCGCGGCCGCCTGTTGTTTCGCTCCCGCTTTTTCACAATCGACAGCGCCGCTCAAGGCCGCCTTCGTCTACGTCGCGCCGCTGACGGATACCGGCTGGGTGCGTCAGCACGACCAGGGTCGGCTGGCTGTTGAAGCCGCGTTGCCGGGCCAGGTGAAAACCACTTACGTCGAAAACGTGTCCGAAGGCCCGGACGCCGAGCGCGTGATCCGCGACCTGGCGCGGCAGGGCCATCAGATCATCTTCACCCCCAGCTTTGGCTACATGGAGCCCACGCTCAAGGTGGCGCGCGAGTTCCCGAACGTGAAGTTCGAATCGGTCACCGGCTACAAGACTGCGCCCAATGTGGCGGCGTCCAACGCGCGCTATTACGAAGGCCGCTACCTGGCCGGCATCGCCGCCGGGCGCATGGCCACGCAGGCCGGCTACGTGGCGGGGTTCCCGATTCCCGAGGTGGTGCAGGGCATCAACGCCTTCACACTGGGCATGCGCTCGGTCAACCCGGCTGCCACCGTGCGCGTGGTGTTTCTGGGTGAATGGTTCAACCCCCCGCGCGAGCGCGCAGCCGCCATGAGCCTGATGAACCAGGGCGCCGAGGTGCTGGCCTTTCACACCGGTTCGAACGCCGTGATGGTGGCGGCCCAGGAGCGCGGTCGGCTGGCCGTGGCCTACCACTCCGACATGCGCAATGTGGCGCCCGACGCGCAGGTGGCCGCCGTGACGCACCTCTGGGGCGACCACTACACCCGCCGCGTCAAGGCGGTGCTGGACGGCAGCTGGAAGAGTGAGAGCGTCTGGGGCGGTGTGAAGGAGGGCATGATCCGCGTCGATGCCTTCGGCTCCAAGGTGCCCGCCGCTGTGCAGGCCGAGGTGCAGAAGCGCCAGGCACAGATGGCTGCGGGCCAGTTGGCGGTGTTTGTGGGCGGCAAGGTCGGCGTGAAGGACAACGAAGGTCGGATCGCCATCCCGGTCGGCCAGGCCCTGGGGGACGCTGATATCCTGGCCATGAACTGGTTCACCGAGGGCGTGCTCGGCCGGATCCAGCGCTGAGCGGGTCCTGCGGGTGTGACTTGTCGCACACTCCACACAAGACCTGTCTGCCCTCCGGCATGCCGGGCCGGAGCCGGGAGGCTAAGCTTCTCGACAGATGAAAGCCTACCGCGCCGCCCTCCTGCGATTCGATGACCAGCAGCAACCCGCGTACGACCGCGACGGGCTGCTGGTGATCGGCCCCGGCGCCTGTGGTCGCCAGCTGGTGCGGGCTGTGGGTGCGCACGATGCCCTGATCGGGCGGTATCCCGGCGTGGCGGTGCAAGACCTGCGCGGCCACCTCATTGCGCCGGGATTCGTGGACCTGCACATCCATTACCCGCAGACCGACGTGATCGGCGCGCCCGCCGCCGGTCTGCTGCCCTGGCTGGAGCACTACACCTTCCCGCACGAAAGCCGGTTCCATGACAAGACCTACGCGCGCGGCGTGGCCGAATTCTTTTTCGACGAGTTGCAGCGCAACGGCGTCACCACCGCTCTGACCTTCGCGACTTCGCACCCGGCGTCGGTGGACGCCGCCTTCGAGGCCGCCCAGGCCCGTGGCCTGCGTTTCATCACCGGCAAGGTGCTGCAGGACCGCCACAGCCCGGACGGCGTGCGCGATGACACCGAACAGAGCCTGATCGACACCGAGGCGCTGATCCAGCGCTGGCATGGCGTGGACCGCCTGGGCTACGCCATCACCCCGCGCTTCGCACCCACCAGCAGCGAGGCGCAGTTGCGCGGTGCCGGCGAACTGGCGGCGAAATACCGCGATGTCTGGATCCAGTCGCACGTGGCCGAAAACGTGGACGAGGTGCGCTGGGTGGCCGAGCTGTTCCCGCGCTCGCGCAGCTACCTGGGGGTGTACGGCGACTTTGGCCTGTTGCGCGAGCGCGCCGTCTACGCGCACTGCATCCACCTCGACGCCGCCGACCGCGCCCTCATGCGCGAGACCGGTGCGGCTGCGGCCATCAGCCCCACCAGCAACCTGTTTCTGGGCAGCGGCTTCTTCGACCACGTGGCCGCCGACGCCGCCGGCATGCGCTACGGCCTGGCCAGCGACGTGGGCGGCGGCACCAGCTTCTCGCCGTTCCACACCATGCTGGCGGCCTACTGCGTGGGCCGCGAAGGCCACAGCAAGCCGGGTCTGAGCCTCACGCCCGGCCAGCTCTGGTGGCAGCACACGGCGGGCGCGGCGCAGGCGCTGGGGCTGGATGGTGTGGTGGGCAACCTGCAGCCGGGCAACGAGGCCGACTTCGTGGTGCTCGACCCGCAGGCCACGCCGCTGCTGGCGCGCAAGACGGCGCAGGCCAGCAGCCTGGATGAACTGCTGTTCGCCTTGATCGTTCTCGGGGACGACCGGGTGGTGAGCCAGACCGTCATTGCCTGATTCCATTTCTAAATCATCCGTGTCGTTGTTGCTTCGCCTTGCCGTGCTGTAGCACTGTCTGCGGCTTCGCGCCTAGACACAAATGATTTGGAAATGGAATGAGCCAGGCCTGGTGCATGCGCAGCGCCGGGCCGGGCCGCCGCTGCGCGCAGCGCCAGGTGACGCGCGGGTGGGACAATGCGAGGATGCACCCCAAGGCCCTCCTGGACGAATGTTCCGCCCTGATCGAACAGGTTTTCAAATTCGACCATTCCACCGACGCTGTGGTGGCGCGCCATTTCCGTGAAAACCGGTCGCTCGGGCCGCGCGAGCGCGCCACGCTGTCCGATTCGGTTTACACCGTGCTGCGCGAACGGCTCAAGTTCGAGTGGCTGGCCCGTTCCGGAACCGGTTCCAAGTCGCGGCGCCTGGCGATTTTGGGCTTTCCGGGAGACCGCGACTTTCTGAAGAGCGCGCTCACCGAGGTCGAAAAGACCTGGTGGGACCACTGCCTGAAAGTGACCGATGCCGATCTGATGGCGCCGCACCGGCACAACCTGCCCGAGTGGCTGGCGACCGCGCTGCGCGATCAGGTGGGCGATGAATTCGATGCCCTGGTGGCCAGCCTGAACCAGCCCGCGCCGCTGGACCTGCGCGTGAACCTGCTGAAGAAGAAGCGTGAAACGGTGCTGGCCGAGCTGCGTCAGGCCGGTTTGTCTTGTGCCCCCACGCCCTGCTCACCGCTGGGCATCCGCTTGGCAGGCAAGCCATCGTTGGCCAAACTGCCAGCCTTTGTGCAGGGCGACGTGGAAGTGCAGGACGAAGGCTCCCAGCTGCTGGCCCTGTTGCTGGACGCCAAGCGTGGCGAAATGGTGGTCGATTTTTGCGCCGGCGCCGGCGGCAAGACCCTGGCCATTGGCGCGGCCATGCGCAACAGCGGCAGGCTGTACGCGTTCGACACCTCCGGTCACCGGCTCGACGCGCTCAAGCCAAGGCTGGCGCGCAGTGGCCTGTCCAATGTGCACCCGGTGGCGATTGCCCACGAGCGCGACGAGCGCATCAAGCGCCTGGCTGGCAAGATCGACCGCGTGCTGGTGGACGCTCCGTGCTCGGGTCTGGGCACGCTGCGCCGCAGTCCGGATTTGAAATGGCGCCAGACGCCACAGACCGTGGCCGCACAGGCCGAATTGCAGCAGGCCATCTTGAACAGCGCGGCCCGACTGCTCAAACCCGGCGGTCGGCTGGTGTACGCCACTTGCAGCCTGCTGTCGGCCGAGAACGAGGCGGTGGCCCAGGCGTTTTCGGCGGCGCACCAGGACTTCGAGCCGCTGCCAGTGGCCGGGTTGCTGGCGGCAGCCCAGGTGCCGCAGCCCGGTGCACTGTGTGCGGGTGACGGCGGGCAATGGTTGCGCCTGTGGCCGCATCGGCATGGCACCGACGGGTTTTTTGCCGCCGCCTGGCAGAAAAAGGCTTGAAGAAAAAGGGTTGAAGAAAAAGGCTTGAAATCTCACCCGGTGACCGGATGTAGGGGTTTCTTCCCATCCGGACGATCACCCAGGGGGCGTGCCTGGGCGTCCCCCCGTCTTAAAATGACGGGTTGCCTTGGGCGGCCCGAAAGGGCATGCCGCCACCATCTGCCACCCCCAGGCGGCGATACAGGAACTCAATGATTGCTTCAGATACCGGGATTTTTTCAATGTTGTGGGACGGCCTGATCGACTGGCTGGCGCATGGCCTGACGGGCGCTGCCTGGTGGCAGGTTTTGCTGGTGGCGCTGGTCTTCACCCACATCACCATCGCCAGTGTCACCATCTACCTGCACCGCCATTCGGCGCACCGCGCGCTGGACCTGCACCCGATCACTTCGCACTTCTTTCGCTTCTGGCTCTGGCTGACCACCGGCCAGGTCACCAAAGAGTGGACCGCGGTGCACCGCAAACACCACGCCAAGTGTGAGCGCGAGGGCGACCCGCACAGCCCGGTGGTGTTTGGCATCAAGAAGGTGTTCTGGCAGGGCGCCGAGCTGTACCGCGCCGAGACCAGGAACCAGGAAACCCTGGACCGTTACGGCCACAACACGCCCGAGGACTGGATCGAGCGCCATCTGTACACCCGACACTCGGTGCTCGGTGTGGCGCTGATGCTGGTCATCAACATCGCCCTGTTTGGCGCGCTCGGCCTGTCGGTCTGGGCGTTGCAGATGGCCTGGATTCCGATCACCGCCGCCGGCATCATCAACGGCATCGGGCACTGGTGGGGTTACCGCAATTTCGAAGCCGCCGATGCCAGCACCAACATCTCGCCCTGGGGCATCGTCATCGGCGGCGAAGAGCTGCACAACAACCACCACACCTACCCGACATCGGCCAAGCTGTCGGTCAAACCCTACGAGTTCGACATTGGCTGGATGTACATCACCATCTTGCAGGCGCTGGGCCTGGCCAAGGTGAAGAAGCTGCCGCCCAAGATGGCGTACGGCGAGGTGAAGCCGGTGGCCGACGAGAAGACGCTGGAGGCCATCATTGCCAACCGCTACGAAGTGATGGCCGGGTATGCCCGAGAGATGCGGCTGGCTTGCCAGCGCGAGATCGAAGGCCTCAAGGCGCGCAGCGCCGACGCGTCCACCTTGAACGCCGCCCGCCGCTGGCTGCACCGCGACGACGACAAGGTGCCGGTTGACGTCAGGCCGCAACTGGCCCTGGCCCGTGCCGAGCACCCGGTGCTCGACAAGATGGTGACCATGCGCGAAGAGCTTCGCGTCCTCTGGTCCAGCACCACCGCCACCCGTGAGCAACTGGCGGCGGACCTGCAGGCCTGGTGCCGCCGGGCCGAGGAGAGTGGTATCGCTGCGCTGCGCGATTTTTCCATCCGGCTGCGCTCCGCGCACGCGTGAGCGCAGCGCCGGGCCGCCCCCAAGCCAGCTCGCACCGCAGCCCGCAGGGCGAAGGTATTCCTCCAGTGAGCGCGGCGCCGGGCCTGTCATTCCATTTCTAAATCATCCGTGTCGTTGTTGCTTCGCCTTGCCGTGCTGTAGCACTGTCTGCGGCTTCGCGCCTAGACACAAATGATTTGGAAATGGAATCAGGCACCCCGACGTAACAGATCCCACCGCTGCCGTTCGTCGGAACAGGGTGGTCCGAAGGGCTCAAGTTCGAAGCAAGTTGGTCGAAAACCTGAGGGACCACCGGGAATGTCTTCATCCGGTGTCACCTTTTCAAAGGTTCGCCATGTTGAACATTTCGTCCTTCCAGCCGGTGGCCTGGCCTTCAGCCACCGCCCATGGCATCGCGCCCGTGTCTGCCACCCCGCCGGTGACGCCGGTCGGGTCGGGTTCGCGCAACCTCCAGACCGGACTCGGTCAGGGCCAGGGCCAGGAACGGTCCATGCCCGACGGCGTGCGACGCAACAGCGTGGATGCACCGTCCGAGAGTGTCGCGTCCGACGCCGCGCCGCTGCTGCCGCGCGAGTCTCCCGACGCTGCGGCGCGGCGGGCCGCGGGTGAACCGGGCGAAGCGCAGACCAAGGCCGAGCGCGACAAAGCGGACGAGCAAACGGAAGAAAAAGACCTGAAGCAGCAGTTGCAGGATGTGCTCACCAGCGTCTGGAAAGCCAGCGCTGCGGTGGTCGAGGTGGCGCTGGGCCGTGAGGGCGAAGCCGCCGCGACCGCCGATACCGCCACGGTTGAACGCACGGGTGCGGCCACTGCCCAGGTCGCGAGCGCGGCGCTCTCCCTGCCCGTGGCATCGGACCAGGCTGCCAACGATGCGGGGCTGGAGCTGGCCACGGCCCGGTCGGCCCAGGATGTGATGGCTTACGACGCGCACGGCAACAGCAGCTGGACACCCCTGGAAGCGGGCAGTCTGCTCAGTCGCCGGGTGTGATCCGGTCCGCTGCGCATCGCAGCTCGGGAGCTTGAACGGATACGCGAAGCGCCGACACGGGCTCTTCGTCCAGCAGGCGGTGTGGTGGGCGCGAGAGGGGTCATTCCATTTCCAAATCATCCGTGTCGTTGTTGCTTCGCCTTGCCGTGCTGTAGCACTGTCTGCGGCTTCGCGCCTAGACACAAATGATTTGGAAATGGAATCAGATGCGGTGGCGCACCAGGGCCGGGTGGCTGGCCAGGCGGTTGAGCAGGGCGGGGGCGATCTGCTTGAGCGGCAAAATTTCGTGCGCCGCACCGGCCTGGATCGCCATGCGCGGCATGCCGAAGACCACGCAGCTGGCCTCGTCCTGCACGTAGTTGTGGCTGCCGGCGTCCTTCATCTCGCGCATGGCCTGTGCGCCGTCGGCACCCATGCCGGTGAGCATGATCCCGATCGCATTGGGGCCGAGCACGCGCGCGGCCGACCTGAACAGCACTTCCACCGAAGGGCGGTGCCGGTTCACCGGCTCGGTGTCTTCCACCACGGCCACGTAGTTGGAGCCGCTGCGGTCGATGCGCAGGTGGTGACCGCCGGGCGCGATGTAGGCGTGGCCGGGCAGGATGCGCTGGCCGTCGCGCGCTTCTTGCACATTGATGCGGCACAGCGCATGGAGCCGCGCCGCAAAGCTGGTGGTGAAGCCCGGCGGCATGTGCTGGGTGATGACGATGGCGGGTGCGTCGGCCGGCATCGGCACCAGCACCTCGCGAATGGCTTCGGTGCCACCGGTGGAAGCGCCGATGCAGATGACCTTTTCGGTCGACAGGCGAGGCAGCGGTGCGCGCACCGGTTCGGCGACCGCACCCGCAGGTGCAACGCCCGGTGCAGCGGCGGGTGCCGGTCCCAGGCGTTTCACGTGCGCGCCAGCGGCCACGCGGATCTTGTCCACGATGTCGCTGGCGAGTTCGTTCAGGCCGCTGCTGATGCCGATGCGCGGCTTGGCCACGTAGTCCACCGCGCCCATTTCCAGCGCGCGCAGGGTGATGTCGGCGCCCTGCTCGGTCAGCGTGGAGACCATCACCACCGGCATCGGGCGCAGGCGCATCAGGCGCGAGAGGAATTCCAGCCCGTCCATGCGCGGCATTTCCACATCGAGCGTGATCACGTCGGGGTTGAGCTCGCGGATCATCTCGCGCGCCACCAGCGGGTCGGCGGCGGCGCCGATGCACTGCATGTCGTTCTGGCGGTTGATGATTTCGGTCAGCAGGCTGCGCACCAGGGCCGAATCGTCCACCACCAGCACTTTGATTTTTGTCATCTTGTTGTTCTCCTGGGGGCGTTTTTTAGAACAAATCCACCGAGCCGCCTGCGGTGGCCTTCGCCAGGACGGCGGCGCTGCCTTTGCGCGCCTGCGTTTCCAGCGTGTCGGGGTGCGAATGCGCCAGGCGCTTGCACATGGCCTTGCCGGTGGCGGGGAAGTAACACACCTTGCGCGGGTGGATGTCCAGCACATCCTTGGAAATCACCGCGATGCGTTCGGTCTGCAGGTAGTCCAGCACGAACTGCGTGTTGCGCTCGCCCACGTTCATGGTGGTGAAGGTGTGCATCACCTGGCCACCGCCGAACACCTTGGCCTGCATGTGCTCGCGCCGGGCGCCGAGCTTGATCATTTCGTTGATCAGCAGTTCCATGGCGTAGGAGCCGTAGCGCCCGCAGGTGTCGCCGCCGCCGCCGTCGGGCAGCATGAAGTGGTTCATGCCGCCGACACGGACCTTGGGATCCCAGATGCAGGCCGCGATGCACGAGCCCAGCACCGTCATGAGCACCATGTCGTCGGTGGTCACGTAGTACTCGCCCGGCAGCACTTTCACCGCATCGTGCTTGAAATGATGGTCGCGGTAGAAGAACGAAGCCTCACCCGGTTTGGGTGCACGTGACTTGAGCGCCTCCAGTGTCGTACGTGCAGGTGTGACGATCATGCCCGGCCTCCGCAAGAACGGTGGAGCGAGGTTCCCTCGGCCAGAAACACCGCGGAACCGGCTTTGCCGGGCCGCTGGTGTTGCCCCCTTGAGGGGGTCGCGCGCAGCGCGGCGGGGGGGATCTTGTCAAAGCCTTTCATAGACCGTCTTTCCGCGCAGGGCAAACAGGTTGCGTGCGTCGCTGAAGTTCTCGGCATGGCCGACGAACAGCATGCCGCCGGGTTTCATCACGCGGTGGATGCGCTCCAGCACCTGGCGCTGCGTGGGCGTGTCGAAATAGATCATCACGTTGCGGCAGAACACCACGTCAAACGGTTCGCGAAACGGCAGCTCCTGGATCAGGTTGGCGCTCAGGAACTCCATGGGCTTCTGCAGTTCGGGCTTGACCCGCATGAAGCCCGCGTTGGCACCCTTGCCGCGCATGAAGAAGCGCTGCAGGCGTTCGGGGCTCAGCCCCTTGACGCCGTCGGCCTTGTAGACGCCGCGCGCCGCGGTGGCCAGCACCTTGGTGTCGATGTCGCTGCTGACCAGACTGAAGTGCCCGTTGCTGCCCAGCGCTTCGGTGGCCGTCATGGCGATGGAGTAGGGCTCCTCGCCGGTGGAGGCGGCCGCACACCAGATGCGCCAGTGCTGCGTGCGCCGGGCGGCCAGCAGGTCGTGCAGGATGCCGAAGTGGTGCTGCTCGCGGAAAAACGCGGTCAGGTTGGTGGTCAGCGCGTTGATGAATTCCTGCCACTCCGGGCCATCGTGCTGTTCCAGCCGGTCGAGGTAGCTCTTGAAGCTGTTGTGGCCGGTGTCGCGCAGGCGGCGCGAGACGCGGCTGTACACCATGGCCTGTTTGCCCGCGTGCAGGCTGATGCCGGCCTTCTGGTAGATCAGCGCCTGGATGCGGGCGAAGTCGGCGTCGGACCAGAGGAACTCGCGCCCCTGGGTCAGCGGGCTGTTGTGCGCGCCTGGCAGGTCCTGCGGCGGCAGGGTGGATCGCAACGGTGGGCGGGTCTGCGGCAGCATGGGATGTCTGGGACCGGGCGGCACGCTCAGTGCCGCGAGCGGCGCACCAGGGCCGAGGTGTCCAGGATCAGCGCGACTTTGCCGTCACCGAGGATGGTGGCGCCCGACACGTTGGGCACCTTGCGGTAGTTGGACTCCAGGTTCTTGATCACCACCTGTTGCTGGCCGAGCAGTTCGTCCACCATCAGGGCGGCGCGGCAGCCGTCGGCCTCCACCACCACCATGATCGGGCTGCCCGGGTTGCATTCGAAGCGCGGTACCTGGAACACGCGCTCCAGTTCGATGACCGGCATGTACTCGTCGCGCACCTTCACCAGTTGCGCGTCCTGCGCCACGGTGTTGATGTCGCCGGGCCTGATCTGGAACGACTCGATCACGCTGGACAGCGGCAGGATGTAGATCTCGCTGTTCACGCGCACGGTCATGCCGTCCATGATGGCCAGCGTCAGCGGCAGGCGCACCTTCACGCTCATGCCGTGGCCTTCGGCGGAGTCGATCTCCACCGTGCCGCCGAGCGAGGCGATGTTCTTTTTCACCACGTCCATGCCGACGCCACGGCCCGAGACGTCGGTCACCACCTCGGCGGTGGAGAAGCCCGGCGCCATGATCAGGTTCCAGACCTCGGCGTCGCTCATCGAATCCGGTGCGTCCATGTTCTTTTCGCGCGCCTTGTTCAGCAGCTTTTCGCGCGACAGGCCTTTGCCGTCGTCGCGCACTTCAATCAGGATGCTGCCACCCTGGTGGCTGGCCGAGAGCGTGATGGTGCCGTGCCCGGTCTTGCCCCTGGCGCGGCGTTCGTCCGGCATTTCGATGCCGTGGTCGCAGCTGTTGCGGATCAGGTGGGTCAGCGGGTCGGTGATTTTTTCGATCAGACCCTTGTCCAGCTCGGTGGCCTCACCGTGCGTGATCAGCTCCACCTGCTTGCCCAGCTTGCCGGTCAGGTCGCGCAGCATGCGCGGGAAGCGGTTGAACACCACCGACATCGGGATCATGCGGATCGACATCACCGCTTCCTGCAGGTCGCGGGTGTTGCGGTCCAGATCGGCCAGGCCGGCCAGCAGCGGCTGGCTGGCCGCGCTGTCGAGCTCGCGGCTCTTTTGCGCCAGCATGGCCTGGGTGATCACCAGCTCGCCCACCAGGTTGATGAGCTGGTCGACCTTGCTCACCGACACGCGCAGCGTGCTCGATTCGAGCGAGCCCGGGCTGGATGCCGCCGCCTTGTGCGCCACCGCGAGCGGTGCCGGTGCGGGCACGGTCGGCGCGCCGTCGAAAAAACCGAAGTCCTTGCCTTCGGTGGCCGGGAGCAGCGCTGGCGCAGCCTGGGCCGCTGCGCTGTCGATGATGCGGACCTGTTCCTTGCTCACATGGAAGGTGAACAGATCCATCAGGTCGCTGTCGCAGGAACTGGTCTGGACCTTGTAGACCCGCTGGTCGGTGGACCCGCAGGGCAGGGCCTCGATGCTGCCCAGACCGGCGATGTCGCGGAACAGCTCGGCGATGCTGTCGGCCTGCGACAGGTGTTCCAGCGGGCCGATGTGAATCTCGAGTTCACGCTGGCCAGCAACAGCCTGGGCGGGCGCGGGCGCCGGTGCTGCGGCCAGGGGTGCGGGTGCGGGTGATGCGATCACAGCCGCTGCACTTCGGGCCAGGGCGCTGATGCGCTGCACCAGTGCCTGGGTGGCGGGCGGCGCCACGTCTTTGCCCGAGTGGCGGGCCAGCAGCAGCTTGAGCGCGTCGGAGGATTCGAGCAGCACGTCCACCATCGGCGGCGTGGGTTGCAGTTCGTGGCGGCGCAGCTTGTCCAGCAGCGACTCCATCTGGTGCGTCAGCTCGGCCACATCGGCAAAGCCGAAGGTGGCAGCGCCTCCTTTGATGGAGTGCGCGCAGCGGAAGATCGCGTTGAGCTCTTCGTCGTCGGCGTTGTCGATATCCAGCGCGAGCAGCATCTGCTCCATCAGGTCGAGGTTTTCGCCAGCCTCTTCAAAGAAGATCTGGTAGAACTGCGTCAGGTCGAAATGGCCACTGCCGCTGCGCTCCGGGGTCGTTTCTGACATGGGTGTTTCCTTGCCGATCGGGTCGGCCGCGCTTCAGCGCATGACTTTCTGGATGACTTCGATCAGGCGACCCGGATCGAACGGCTTGACCAGCCAGCCGGTGGCGCCCGCAGCGCGCCCGGCCTGCTTCATCTGCTCGCTCGACTCGGTGGTCAGGATCAGGATCGGCGTGGTCTTGAACTTGGGGCTGTCGCGCAACTTTTTCGTCAGGCCCAGACCGTCCAGGCGCGGCATGTTCTGGTCGGTCAGCACCAGGTCGATGGCGTGGGTCTGCGCCTTCTCGAAGGCGTCCTGCCCGTCCACCGCTTCCACCACGTGAAAGCCCGCCCCGCTCAGGGTGAAGGCGACCATTTTTCGCATGGAAGCCGAGTCGTCAACGGCAAGAATCGATCGCATGGCGTACTCCGTGTTTCGAACACATATCGGCAAAAAAGGGCGTTGCTTTAGAACAGGTCGATGGAGCCCGCAGCCATCTCACCCTGGGTCACGGGGCTGGGCCGGTCGGGCGTGGGGTCGATGCACAGCGGCAGCTCGTCCTCATCGGGCTCCATGGCTTGTTCGGCCAGCTTCCAGGCGCAGCCCTGCAGCACCTTGCCGGTGTGCGTGATCAGCTGCGTGGCCATGTCGTGGAACTGCAGCTCCGTCACCGCCTGGTGCAGGCTCTGGCGGATGTTGGCGATGTCGGCGTTGTCGCTGTCCGCCAGATGCGCCAGCGCGTGGTTGGCGGTGGAAAAACGCTCCATCAGGTTCTCGGTGGCGTGATCGAGCAGACCTTCCAGGCGCTCAAGGTCGGTCATCGCCATCAGCAAGGCGTCCTGCAGGTCGGCCACCAGATTCACCGGCAGGCTGACGGACGGCTGGGGTGGCACCGCCGACGGCTGATCCATGGTGTGGCTGGCGGTGGTGCGGTGCATAGATCTCTGAGCCGGTTGCGGGCGTTCGGGCGGTACAATTTTCCCGACCTGTGTCAGCCTGTATCGGCAGACTAGGGCCCAAATTCAGCGCCAATTCACCGCCTTGGAACGTCGGCGTCCGAACCCTTCCCCCCTCCCCCTGTGCGGCATGCCTGAAACCCCTTCCCGAACGCCGGTGCGCATCCTCCACCTGGAAGATTCCCGGGTCGACCACGCCCTGGTGAAGTTCGCCCTGCAGCGCAGCCAGATGCCTTGTGAAATCCTGCTGGTGGACACCCTGGAAGACTTCCAGCGCGAGCTGGCAACCCGTGCCCACGACATCGTGCTGGCCGACTACCACCTGCCCGGCTTCACCGGTCTCGACGCCTGGGACATTCTGCGCGGCAGCGGCAGCGACATCCCGTTCGTCATTCTCTCCGGCGCCATCGGCGAGGCCGCGGCCGTGGACGCCATGCACCGGGGCGTGAGCGACTACCTGCTCAAAGACAACATGAGCCGTCTGGCGCACGTGATCCAGCGCGCGCTGGAGGTGAGCCAAACCCGTCAGGCCAAGGCCCGTGCCGACGCCGAGCTGGCCCAGTCGCGCCAGCGCCTGGCCGAGCTGGCCGAACACCTGCAGACCAGCATCGAGCAAGAGCGCGCCGACATCGCACGCGAAATCCACGACGACATTGGTGGCGCGCTCGCTGCGGTGAAGCTTGATCTGGCCTGGGTGGCGCGCCGCGCCCAGGACGACGAGACCCGCCGCCACCTCGACACCGCGCTGGAGATGCTGCAGCACGCCCTGGGGGCGAGCCAGCGCATCATGATGAACCTGCGCCCGCCCATCCTGGACCAGGGCCTGGTGGCCGCAGTGCAGTGGCTGGCCGGCAGCTTTGAGAAGCGCACCGGTGTGCGCGTGCTGGTGCGCCGTTCGGCGGAGTTCATCGAAGTGCCGCGCGACGTACAGCTGGTGGCCTACCGCTGCGCCCAGGAAGCGCTCACCAACATCGCCAAACACGCCCACGCCACGGCGGTTGACATGGAGCTGAGTGACCGCGAAGGCGTGCTCACGCTCGAAGTGAACGACAACGGCCAGGGCATGAGCGCCGACGCGCTGCGCAAGACCAAATCGTTTGGCCTGCTCGGCCTGAAGGAACGGGCCGAAAAAGTGGCCGGATGGCTCGACGTGAGCTCAACACCCAAAGGCACCTCGGTCATCCTTTCGGTGCCGCTGGACGGCGGCGCGGACGGTGGCGGTGCTGGACACAACAGGGAGGCAGAGAACGATGATCAAAGTGATTTTGTGTGACGACCACGCCATGGTGCGCCGCGGTATCCGCGACACCATCTCCGAGGCGGTGGACATCCAGGTGGTGGGCGAAGCCGGCAGCTACCCCGAGCTGCGCGAGCAGCTGCGCAAGACCCCGTGCGACGTGCTCGTGCTCGACCTCAACATGCCCGGGCGCGGCGGGCTGGAGGTGCTGGCCGCGCTGCGCGAAGAAGGATCGCCCGTGAAGACGCTGGTGGTCTCCATGTACCCGGAAGACCAGTACGCGATCCGCTGCCTGCGCGCTGGCGCGCGCGGCTACCTCAACAAGGCCGGCGAACCCGCCGAACTCGTGACCGCCATCCGCACCGTGCAGCAAGGCCGCAAGTACGTCACCGCCGATGTGGCCCAGATGCTGGTGGACAGCCTCAACACCCCGCAAGACCAGGAACTGCACGCCAGCCTGTCGGAGCGCGAACTGCAGACCCTGCAGAAAATCGCCTCCGGCAAAAAGCTCTCTGAAATTGCCGAAGAACTGATGCTCAGCCCCAAAACCGTGAGCGTGTACCGCGCTCGGGTGCTGGAGAAACTGCATTTGGCGAACAACGCCGAGTTGACGGTTTACGCGATCCGCAACAGCCTGGTGTGA
>PNMN01000016.1 GCA_013823655.1 Comamonadaceae bacterium
GTGGTGGAGCGCTTCGAAGGCGGCGCGCTGCCGCCGGACTGGATCGAAACCGTGTCCTTGCTGCACAGCCGCGCCAGCGCCTTGCTGAAGGTGATGGAGACGCTGGCGACCCAGCTCAAAGCCAACGCACGCGACAACCCGGGCGACGCCGCGCGCTGCGCCCGGCTCTACAGCCGCCTGGGCGTGCTGGCGCCGCGCCTGCAGCACGCCCAGGCCACGGCCGAACTCTGGCTGCAGGCCCCGGCCGCAGGCCAGCCGCCGCTGGCCAAGTGGCTGGAGGCCGGTGTGCAGCACGGGCTGGTGACGCTCACGGCGAACGCCTGCCCGTTGCAGCCCGGCAGCCTGCTGCGCGAGCAGCTCTGGAGCCAGGTGCGCGCGGCGGTGGTCACCTCGGCCTCGCTCGTCACCTGCGGCGGGTTTGATCATTTTCTGCACGAGTCCGGCCTGGCGTTCGACGACGCCGTGGTCGCGCGCGAGGTGCAGAGCCCGTTCGACCACGCGCGCCAGGGCCGCCTGATCGTGGTGCAGACCCAGGCCGATCCAAAAGACGTGGAGGCCTACAGCCGCGAGATGCTCGACACGCTGATGGCCGATCTGGCCCAGGTGCAGCGCGGCGCGCTGGTGCTGTTCACATCGAAGGCGCTGATGCGGCGCGCGCAGGAGCTGCTGGACCCTTCGACAAGCTCAGGGCGAACGGTCGCCAACAGCGGCCTGCACCGCGAGTTGCGCGACAAGGTGCTGGTGCAGGGCGAAGCCTCGCGCAGCCAACTGCTGCGCCAGCACGCCGGGCGCGTGGCAGCGGGCGGCGCGTCCATCCTGTTCGGCCTGCAGTCGTTTGGCGAGGGGCTGGATTTGCCGGGCGAGCTGTGCGAATGGGTGTTCATCACCAAGCTGCCGTTCGCCTCGCCCAGCGACCCGGTGGGCCAGGCGCGCGCCGACTGGCTCAAGGCACAGGGGCGCGACCCGTTCAACGAACTGGTGGTGCCCGCCACCGGCGCGCGCCTTCTCCAGTGGACCGGCAGGGCTTTGCGCAGCGAGACCGATCAGGCGGTGGTGGTTTGCTACGATGCGCGGCTGCTGCGCCAGTCGTACGGGCGGCGCATGCTCAAGGGCCTGCCGCCGTACCGATTGCAGCGTCGCGTGGGCACCGTGCTCAGCGACGTCAGCGCCTGAGTTCGATACCCCCATACCGGCTCGGGCTGAACTTACCCGTCCCGAGCCCATCGAAGGGTCGAAGCCCCGCCTGTCCACCACCATCAACGAGAACCTGCCCATGATCTACGCGACGCTCAAGCTGCTCCACATCCTCGCCATCGTCGTGTGGATCGGTGGCATGGTGTTTACCCACTTCTTCCTGCGCCCGGCCACCCTCACGCTGGAGCCACCGCAGCGCATCCGCCTGATGCACGGTGTGCTGCAGCGCTTCTTTGCCGCCGTGCTGGCGTCCATCGCCATCGTGCTGGTCACGGGCCTGTGGATGATCGCCCGGCTGGCCAAAGAGTCGGTGCAAGCGGGCCTGGGTTTCAACATGCCGCTGGACTGGACCATCATGGCCACGCTGGGCATCGTGATGATGGGCATCTTCGGCCACATCCGCTTCGCGCTGTTCAAACGCCTGAGCAAGGCGGTGGCGGCGGGCGACTGGCCAGCGGGCGGCACGGCGCTGGCCAGCATCCGCACCTGGGTCGGCGTCAACCTGGCGCTCGGCGTGGTGATCATCGTGCTCACGCTGCTGATGGTCTGAACCGAAGACCGCCGCCGCACGCTGGGTGGTCTTCTTCGATCACGAGCCCGGGCTGATGGACGCCGGGACCTGGATCACGCCTGAACCACGATGGGGAAGTCGGCGCGCAAGCCGTCGGCGCCTGCGACGAACGGTCGCGTCAAAGCGGCCTGACCCTGTTCATTCAGGCGCCGCCAGAGAAAGTCGCGCGCATTGCCGGGATCGCCGACCACGTACATCTGTGTGGTCAGCAGATCGTGGCGGTCGAGTCTGACCTTCACATGGATGTGCGGCGTGCGGCCGCTGTAGGGCGCGGGCTTGAGGGTGCGGAAGCGGTAGCGGCCGTCCCGTCCCACGCTCACCCGCCCGAAGCCCTGGAAGGCCGGGTCGGCTTTGCCGCCGTCGCCCGGGTGGTGGTAATGCCCGTCCTGGTCGCACTGCCAGATCTCGACCACCGCGCCCGACACCGGCACACCGCGGGTGTCGGTCACCACGCCTTCGATCCAGGCCGGCTGGCCCTTGCCGTAGGTCGCGCTGCCGGTGCGCAGCAGGTCGAAGTCGGTGTCGGCCGGCAGGGCCACCGGGTAGAACGGCCCTTCGGTCTGGCTGGGCGTGGGTCGCAGGGTCGTCTGTGCGAAAGCGGGTGTGAGCCAGGCGGTGGCGGCGATCAGGCCGGCGCCGCGCAAGAGCAGCGCGCGGCGGGATGGTGGGCGATGGGACGGCATGACGGGCTCCTGTGGGTGCCGGTGACCACTCAGGCACCGGGCCCGGGCGTTTGCAGGTTCAACGAAACCAGGCGCAGGTTGTACGCATCGGGCTCGTGAGGAACCGGGCCTTCTTCGAAACCGAGCGTGCGCGCAAGTTCCAGCATGGCGGTGTTCTCGCGCAGCACATGGCCCACGAGCCGCTGTGTGCCACGCGCGCGCAGGTGCCCGATCATCTTGCCCATGAGCCGGTGCCCCAGGCCCGAGCCCTTGAGGTCGGAGCGCACGATCACGCCGAATTCGGCGGTGTGGTTGTCCGGGTCCACGGCGGCGCGCACGGTGCCTAGGGTTTCTTCGCCGTCGCCTTCGATGTGGCGGGTCGCGATGAAGGCCATCTCGCGCGCGTAGTCGATCTGCGTGAGCCGGGCCAGCTCGCTGTGTTCGATGCTGCGGCGGCTGTAGAACACGCGCAGGCGGATGTCTTGCGGTGCCAGCTTTTCCAGGAAGGCGCGGTGCTGCGGCTCGTCTTCCGGCCGGATCGGGCGCAGCGTGAGCGGCTGCTGAATGCCCTGGTACCGCCAGTCCCAGGACTCGACCAGTTCGCTCGGGTAGGGCTGGATGGCGAAGTTCGCCGCCCCCGCCGGTTTCCGGGCCGACACGCGCACCCGCGCGTCGAGCGCCACCGCCGCCTCGTGGTTCACCAGCAGCGGGTTGATGTCCAGTTCGGCGATTTCCGGCAGCTCGGCCAGCAGCTGCGACACGCTCACCAGCACCTGGGCGACGGCGTCGATGTTGGCCGCCGGTTCGTCGCGGTAGCCCTGGAGCAGCTTCGCAATGCGGGTGCGCTGGATCTGTGCCAGCGCCAGCGGGGTGTTGAGCGGCGGCAGCGCGAGCGCGCGGTCGGCCAGCACCTCCACCGCCGTGCCGCCGGCGCCGAACAGGATGACCGGGCCGAACACGCTGTCCACGTTGGCGCCGACGATGAGCTCGTGCGCGTGCTTCAAGCGCACCATGGGCTGCACGGTGAAGCCTTGCACGTCGGCGTCGGGCCGCAGCTCGCGCACGCGCGCCAGCATGGCGGTGCAGACCGCGCGCAGTTCACTGGCGCTGCCGATGTTCAGGCGCACCCCGCCGACGTCGCTCTTGTGGCTGATGGCGTGCGAGAGGATCTTCACCACCACCGGGTAGCCCAGGGCGTCGGCGGCGGCCTGCGCTTCGTCGGCGCTGGCGCCAACCACCTGCGTCGGCACCACCGGCAGGCCGGCGGCGCCGAGCAGGGCCTTGGCCTCGGGCTCGGTCAGCAGTTCGCGGCCGTCGGCCAGCACCGCGTCCACGATGGCACGGATGGCGGGCAGATCGGGCGCGTGCGCGGCGCTGCGCCGCAGCGGCGTTTGCAGCAATTCGTCCTGGTGCAGCCGGTGGTGCGCAGGAAGGAGAAGGCGCGCACCGCGTCCTCGGGCGTGTTGAAGTCGGGCACACCGGCGTCGCGAAAGGTCTGGCGCGCCTGGGCCACCGCGCCGTCACCCAGCCAGCAGCCGAGCACGCGCCTGGGCTGCGCCGTCACCAGCGGCAGCAGGGCCTGGGCGATGTCGGCGCTGGGCACGATGGCGGTGGGCGCGTGGATGAACAGCACGGCGCTGGTGGTGTCGTGGGTGAGCGCTTCGAGCGCGGCCACGTAGCGCGCAGCGGGCGCGTCGCCAATGATGTCCACCGGGTTGGCGCGCGACCAGTTGGCGGGCAGCACGGCGTCGAGCCGGGCCAGCATGGCGGCGTCCGGCCTGGCGAGCGGCACGCCGAGCGCCGAAGCCTCGTCGGCCGCCAGCACACCGGCGCCGCCGCCGTTGGTGAGCACGGTGAGCGTGTCCGATGGCCCGTCGCGAAAACGCGCCAGCGTCTCGGCCGCCAGGAACAGGTCGGGCAGGTTGAGCACGCGCAGCATGCCGGAGCGGGCAATGGCCGCGTCGAACACCGCGTCGGAGCCCGCCAGCGCGCCGGTGTGCGAGGCGGCGGCGGCCTGGCCCGCGCTGGAGCGCCCGGCCTTGACCACGATCACCGGCTTGTTGCGGGCCGCCGCGCGCGCGGCCGACATGAATTTGCGGGCCAGCTGGCCGCCGGGCCGCCCCAAGGCCTGCTGCACCCCCTCGGGGGGCAGCGACCCGCGCAGCGGCGGAGCGTGGGGGGCGTCAGTCTGGCCGCCGGGCCGCCCCAAGGCCTGTTGCACCCCCTCGGGGGGCCTGGCGGCGCCAGGGTCGGGGGCGGCATCGTCGATGGACTCGATGTAGAGCAGGATGGCGCGGGTTTTCGGGTCGCTGCCCAGAAAGTCGAGCATGTCGCCGAAGTCCACGTCGGCCCGTTCGCCGAGCGAGACGAAGTGCGAAAAGCCGATGCCGCGCGAGGCCGCCCAGTCCAGCATGGCGGTGACCAGCGCACCCGACTGCGACACGAAGGCCAGCTCGCCGGGCTGGGCGCCGATGTGCGCGAAGCTGGCGTTCAGGCCGAGGTGCGGCACCAGCATGCCGATGCAGTTGGGCCCCAGGATGCGCAGCGTGTGCACGCGCGCGGCGTCCAGCATGGCCTGCTTTTGCACCGGGTCCAGCCCGGCGGTGACGACGATGGCCGCGCGCGTGCCGCGCTCGCCCAGCGCGGTGATCAGCGGCGCCACGGTGGCGGCGGGCGTGCAGATCACGGCCAGCTCCGGCGCCTCGGGCAGGGCCGCCACGTCGCGGTAGGCGGGCACACCGTTCAGCGCGGCGTGTTTGGGGTTGACCGGGTAGAGCCGCCCCTGGAAGTGGCCGTGCAGGTTGCGCCAGACCGTGCCGCCCACGCTGGCCACCCGTTCGGAGGCGCCAAAAACCGCGACAGAGGCGGGGGCGAAGAGTGCGTCGAGATTTCGGATGCTCATGATTTTTCAGCTTTGCCCGAGGCCATGAAGGCGATCAGCGCCATGCGCATGGCTTCTTCGACCGACATGCTCACCGGCGTGGTCCAGCTGCGCGGCACGAACACGGTGTAGCCACCGATCATGTAGCCCATCGGCAGGTAGACCGCGACCCGGTCTTCCAGTTCGCCCAGGCCTTTGGGCAGCCCCTTCATGCTCTGGCGCGTGACCAGGCCGACGATGCTCAGCTCGCTGCCCGGGGTCTTGAGCAGCACCACCTGCTGCGCGTCCTGCTCGTGCGGTGCGAAATAGTCGGCAAAGTTCTTCAGCGACATGTAGATGCTCTTGACCACCGGCAGGTTGGTGAAGGGAAGCTCCACCCACGACAGCAAGCGGGTGGCGATCGGCAGCGAGATCAGCACACCCAGCGCCAGGATCAGCACCGCGCCCAGCGCGATGCCCAGGCCGGGCAGGTAGAAATCGCCGGTGATGGGGCGGATCAGCGCCATCGCGGAGCGTTCGGTCCAGGTGACGAAGAGGATCAGCACATAGACCGTGATGGCCACGGGAAGCAGGGCGATGAGGCCACGGAAGAAGTACTGGGAAAGGCGTTTCATGGTGCGGCAGGCTGGGGGGAGGAATCGGTGTTCAGCATAGCAGCCGATCCGGTGGATGGCATGACGCGGCGTGCCGCGTGGCCGGGGACGCCTGTTTGGTGGTGCCGGTTGCTTGCAGAACGGGAAAACACCCCTATCTGGTGCGTGTTTGTGGCCATCGGCCACCCGGAACCTTTCTCGCCCCGCCATGCTCTTTCCTGTCATGAACGCATTCACCGATTTTCTGTCCCGCGTGCTGCGCGGCGCCCTCAAGCTCGCCCTGGCGCTCGCTGCCACGGTGTTTGTGCTGAGCTTCCTGCTGGCCGCGCTGGTGCTGGTGCTGGTGGCTTCGCTGCTGTCGTTGCTGACGGGGCGCAAACCGGCACCGGTGGTGATGTTCAGCCGCATGCGCGCGAATTCGCGGCGCTACACCCGGGGAGTGTGGCCGGGGCGGGCGGGCCAGCCCGCGAGCGATGTGGTCGATGTGCAAGTGACCGAGGTTCCCGACAGCCCGGCGGCGGCCTCGCCCTCGGCCACCCCCCGGCCAGACGGGCAGGCGCACTTTTTGCGCTGAAGACCGCCGCGCAGCCGCTCAACCGCTCAACCGCTCAGTCTGTGTCCGAGCGGGCGGTCTTGCGCCGCTCCAGCGCGGCCTCGTAGAGCGCGTTGCGCGGCTGGCCGGTGATCTCGGCACACAGGCGCACGGCGGTTTTCACCGGCAGTTCGGCCAGCAGCAGGTCCAGCGTGCGCAGCGCGTCGGCGGCCACGCCCCCGGTGCTGGCGAGCGCTTGCGGATGCACCAGCAGCACGAACTCGCCGCGCGTGCGGTTGGGGCCGCCCTGCAACCAGGCGGGCAGGTCGCTGGCGGGCATTTGTGCCACTTCTTCGAACTGTTTGGTCAGCTCGCGGCCCACCGTGACGGGGCGTTCGCCGAGCGCGGCCAGGTCTTTGGCCAGCGCTTCGATGCGGTGCGGCGCTTCGAGCAGCACGCAGGCGCGCGCGTCGGCGGCCATGGCCTGCACCTCGCGCTGGCGTTCGAGCGCCCTGGATGAAAGGAACCCGGTGAAGACAAAACGCCCGTCGTGTCCGCCAATGCCCGCCACGCTCAGCAGCGCGGTGACGCTGCTGGCGCCTGGCAGCGGCACACAGCGCAGACCAGCTTCAACCACCGCCGCGCACAGGCGCGCCCCCGGGTCGCTCACGCCGGGCGTGCCGGCGTCGCTCACATAGGCCACGCGCTGGCCCTCGCGCAGGCGCTGGATCACGCTCTGCGCGGCTTCGGCTTCGTTGTGCTCGTGCAGCGCCAGCAGGGGTTTGTGCAGACCGTAGCCCTGCAACAGACCGGCGGTGTGGCGCGTGTCCTCGCAGGCCACCGTGTCCACCAGCGACAGCACATGCAAGGCGCGCAAAGCGATGTCGGCCAGGTTGCCGATCGGTGTCGCCACCATGTACAGCGCGCCCTGCGGATAATGCTGGTGCGCCGCCGCTTCACGCGCGGCGACCAACAGGGATGGAGTGCTTGCAGACAATGTGGTTTTCCAGAAAACAGGGGCCTGCGGGTCAGCCTCCGACCACCAAGCAGCGCGGCGACGCGGCCGAAGACGCGGCCCTGCAGCATCTGCAGCGCCAGGGCCTGAGCCTGGTGCAGCGCAACTTCAAGACGCCCGGGCGCGGCGGCGGCGAGGTCGATTTGATTATGCGCGAGCCCGACGGCACGCTGGTCTTCGTCGAGGTGCGCCAGCGCGCCAGCGCCTCGCGCGGCGGTGCTGGCAGCAGCATCACCGCGCAGAAGCAGCGCCGCATCGTGCTCGCAGCGCGGCACTTTCTGCGGCGGCTCGGATCAGAACCGCCATGCCGCTTCGATGTGGTGCTGATCCAGGGCGTCTTGGGCACGGTCGAGGCGCCTTCCATCGACTGGCTTCGGGCCGCATTTGATGCATCCGCTACGTATTGATTCCATTTCCAAATCATTTGCGTCTAGGCGCGAAGCCGCAGACAGTGCTACAGCACGGCAAGGCGAAGCAACAACGACACGGATGATTTAGAAATGGAATGATACCCACTCCGCCGCTATCATCGCCCCATGCTTTTGCAACGCATCCAGCAACAATTCATCGACAGCGCCGACCTGAAGTACCAGTGCGCGCAAACCCTGGCGCCCACGGTGGAGGCGGCCATTTCGGCGGTTCTCGCTGCCGTCACGGGCGGTGGCAAGGTGTTGAGCTGTGGCAACGGGGCATCGGCTGCGGCTGCGCAGCACTTTGCGGCCAGCTTCGTGGGCCGCTACGAGCGCGAGCGCCCCGAGCTGGCGGCGTTTTCGCTCTCGGCCGATGCCGCCGTGCTCACCGGCATTGCCACCGACTTTGACGCCCGCGCCATTTACGCGCGGCAGGTGCGTGCGCTGGGCCATGGGGGCGACGTGCTGCTCGCGCTGTCCACCAGCGGCAATTCGGCCAACATGATGGCAGCGGTGGAGGCCGCGCACGAACGCGACATGACGGTGGTGGCGCTCACCGGGGCGCGGGGCGGTCGGCTGGCGCAGATGCTGCGCGATACCGACGTGCATGTGTGCGTGCCGCACGAGCTGTCGGCCCGGGTTCTGGAGGTGCAGCACCTGGTGCTGCACTGCATTTGCGACGGTGTGGACGCCCAACTGCTGGGCCTGCCCGACACCTTGGTCAACGAACAGGAGATCTCTTCATGAATGTGTCCGCATCCCGCCACCGCCTGGCCGCCGTGGCCCTGGGCGCCATCGCCCTGAGCGTTTCGCTGTCGGCCTGCGCGCCGCTGATCGTGGGCGGTGCCGTCACCGGCGCCCTGGTCGCCACCGACCGCCGCACCTCCGGCGCCCAGCTGGAAGACCAAGGCATCGAGCTGCGCGGTGCCAACCGCCTGCGCGATCAGCTGCGCGACCGGGGCAGTGTGAGCATCACCAGCTACAACCGCCAGGTGCTGCTGACCGGTGAAGTGGCCAGTGAAGAGGACAAGGCGCTGGCCGAAAAAACCCTGGCTGGCGTGGACAACGTGCGCAACGTCGTCAACGAGCTGGCGGTGCTGGGTGCCGCATCGCTGACCCAGCGCTCCTCCGACCTGCTGCTCTCCAGCCGCGTCAAGGCCTCCATGATCGATGCGCGCGACCTCTCGGCCAACGCCTTCAAGGTGGTCGCCAGCCGCGGCACGGTCTACCTCATGGGCCGGGTGACCCAGCGCGAAGCCGACCGCGCCACCGACATCACCCGCAACACCAGCGGCGTGCAGCGCGTCGTTCGGGTGCTGGAAATCATCAGCGAAGAAGACCTCGCCCGCCTGCAGCCCAGGTCCCAGCCGTCGGCGGTCGACAAGGACGCGCCGCCGAAATAGGCCTGCGGGCAGGGGCTTCGGCCCATCGCAGCGCCGAACCGGCTTCGCACGGCACGTGCAGCGGCCAGCCACGGCGGCGCGCTCAACGCCCGGCGCTCAATCCCCAGCGCTCAGCGCCGCGACGGCCTGGTGGTGCGTGAGAAACACGCCGCCCGAGAGCTGTTGCAGAAAATCGCTGCGTTGCAGCCGGTCCATCACCGGGCCCTTCACTTCGCTCAGGTGCAGCTGCACGCCCACGTCCTGCAGGCGCTGGTTGATGCTCTGCAAACTCTCCAGCGCGCTGGCGTCGATGTCGTTCACGGCGGTGCACTGCAGCACCAGGTGGCGCAGTTGCGGGCGCGCGACCACTTCGGCGTTCACCCGGTCTTCCAGAAAGCGGGCGTTGGCAAAAAACAGGCTTTCGTCCACCCGCAGGCCCAGGATGTGCGGCTGGGTCACGACCTCGTGGCGCAGCACGTTGCGGTAGTGCTCGGTGCCCGGCACGTTGCCCAGCACCGCGATGTGCGGTCGGCTGCTGCGCCAGATGTGGAGCGTGAGCGAGGCGATCAGGCCCACCGTCAGGCCGCTGACCAGGTCCACCAGCAGGGTCACGCCAAAGGTCAGCGCCTGGGCCGCGAAATCGGCGCGCGAATAGCGCCAGGTGCGCGCGAAGCTGCCGAAGTCCAGCAGGCTGCCCAGGGCCATGAGGATGGTGGCCGCCAGCACGGCCAGTGGCAGCTGGTGCAGCCAGGGCGTGAAGAACAGCGCGGTGGTGCCCAGCAGCCAGGCGGTGAGGAGACCCGCCGCCGGGGTGCGCGCGCCGCCCTCGTGCAGCACCGCGCTGCGCGAAAAACTCGCGCCCACCGCGTGCCCGCCGCTCAGGCCGGCGGCGATGTTGGCCGCGCCCATGGCGCGCATCTCGGCGTCGCCATCGACCCGCTCGCGTCGCTTGGCGGCAAAGGCCTGCGCAATCGATATTTGCTCCACAAAGGTCAGCATGGCGATCAGCAGCGCTGGCAGCAGCAGGGCCTGCACGGTGGCTGGCGCCACGCCGATCACCGCGCCCAGCGTGAACGGCGGAAATCCGCCCGGCACGCTGCCCAGCACCGCCAGACCTTGAGCGGCCCAGTCCAGTGCCGCCGTGAGGCCGATGGCGATCACGATGACGAGCAAGGGCGCCGCCTTGGCCACCAGATCGGCCACCGCTGGGTTCAGGCCCAGGCGCAGCAGCACCGCCTTGAGCCAGCGCCGCGCCGCCCACAGCGCCAGCAGGGTCGCCAGCCCCACGCCCAGCGTGAGCGCATGCCACTGGCCCGCCTGCTGCCACAGGCTCTGCACGAACACCCAGAGGTTGCTGCCACGCAGCGGCACACCCAGCAGATGCGGCCACTGGCTCATGGCGATGAGCAAGCCGGAGGCGGTGACAAAACCCGACAGCACCGGCGCGCTCAGAAAGCCGACGATGAAACCCATGCGCAGCGCGCCCATGAGCAGCAGCAAACCACCCACCAGCAGCGCCAGCAGCAGTGATGCCGCGATGAAATCGGCGCTGCCCACGGTGGCCACCGCACCCACCGCCGCCAGCGACATGATGGAGCGCAGCGCCGCCGGGCCCGCCGCCAGCACCGGGCTGGTGCCCATCAGCGCATACACCACCAGCGGCAGCATGCTGGCGTACAGGCCGGTCACGGCGGGCAGCCCGGCCAGCAGCGCATAGGCCAGGCTCTGCGGGATCAGCAGCAGCGTCACCACCGCAGCGGCGGTCAGGTCGCTGCTCAGGGCGCTGCGGTTGTAGCCGCGCGCCCAGTGCAGCACGGGGAACCAGTCCTTGACAGAGGACTTGCGCATCAGACCGGGGCGTTGGCCGCCTCGGTGTGGATCACGCCACCACCCAGGCAGACCGCGCCGTGGTACAGCACCGCGCTCTGGCCCGGCGTCACCGCCCACTGCGGCTCGGCGAACCGCAGTGTGATGCCGGTGGCGTCCGTCCTCAGCGTGCAGGGCGCGTCGGCCTGGCGGTAGCGCGTCTTGGCCGCGATGGCGTGGATCGCGGGTGCTTCGCCGGCCACCCAGCTCAGGTCCTCGGCGCGCAGGCTGGGCGCGAGCAGCCACGGGTGCTCGTGGCCCTGCACCACCCACAGGGTGTTGTTCTCGATGTCCTTGCGCGCGACGAACCAGGGCTCGTGTTCATTGCCGCCCTTCTGCGCGCCCTGGGCCTTGACCCCTCCGATGCCCAGACCTTGCCGCTGCCCCAGCGTGTAGAAGCTCAGGCCCACGTGCTGGCCGATGGTGCGACCGGTCGGGTCATTGATCGGCCCCGGCTCCCTGGCGATGTAGCGGTTCAGGAAATCGCGGAACGGCCGTTCGCCGATGAAGCAGATGCCGGTGCTGTCTTTCTTCTTGGCGTTTGGCAGCTTGATTTCAGCGGCGAGGCGGCGCACCTCGGTCTTGGGCAGCTCGCCCACCGGGAACAGCGTTCTGGAGAGTTGCGCCTGGTTCAGCCGGTGCAGGAAATAGCTCTGGTCCTTCAGCGGGTCCAGGCCCTTGAGCAGTTCGTGTTTGCCGGTCGCTTCATTCAGGCGCACGCGGGCATAGTGGCCGGTGGCGATCTTCTCCGCGCCCAGGCGCATGGCGTGGTCCAGAAACGCCTTGAACTTGATCTCGGCGTTGCACAGGATGTCGGGGTTGGGCGTGCGCCCGGCCTGGTATTCGCGCAGGAACTCGGCGAACACCCGGTCTTTGTATTCGGCGGCGAAGTTGACGTGCTCGATCTCGATGCCGATCACGTCGGCGACGCTGGCCGCGTCCACGAAGTCGATGTTCGATGAGCAGTACTCGCCGTCGTCATCGTCTTCCCAGTTCTTCATGAAGATGCCGATGACCTCGTAACCTTGTTGCTTGAGCAGGTGCGCGCTCACCGCCGAGTCCACTCCGCCAGAGAGCCCCACCACCACACGCTGCTTGTTTGCCATGAGCGGGATTATCCCGCCCCGCCCTGCCCGCAGCCGGTCAGCCCAACATCGCCTTCCACATGCCGTCGGCCCAGCTCGCGGCACCGGCACCAGAACGGGCGTTGGGCACCTCGTCAACGGTGAACTTCAGTTTGGCGGCCTCGCCAGGGGCGATGCTGGAGGTCACGTTGATGTTGATGGCTTCTTTTTCGGTCACCTTGGCCCAGCAAATGCCGGTCGGCAGATCGACCGCGGCGGTCGGTGCCGCCATGGTTTTGCCCGCCAGTCGCTCCAGAATTTCCTCCGCCACCTGCTTGCCCGCATTGAAGGCCACATGCCCGCTCTTGGGCAGCGGCGAACCCTGCGCGTCCCCGATGACGTAAATCCTGTCATCGGCCACGCTCTGAAAGCTCGGCAACTTGATGGCCGCCCAGCGCTCGCCCAGGCCAGCCTGCCGGATCAGCCCCGGCGCGCGCATCGGCAACACCAGATTGGCGTGCTGAAAGCCCACCTCGCCCGCACTGGTCTGCAGGCTGCGCTTGCCCATGTCCACCGACTTGATCTCGCTGCTGGGCACGTACTCGATCTGCCCGCTGTACTGCTGCATGGCGTTCAGGATCACCTTGGTGGTCGACGCGGGCGTGGGCGCGGCGTTGGCGTCGAGGATGATGATCTTGCCCTTGGTGGCGCGTTTTTGCATCTGCTCGGCGATCAGGAACGCCCGCTCGTAGGGCGCGGGCGGGCAGCGGTACGGTGGCCTGGGCGCGCTGATGACGAATTGGCCCCCCTTCACGAGAAACTCGTCCACCTGCTGGCGCACCGCCATTTGTTCAAAGGCCCGAAAGCCCACCGGCAGCTGGGCCCGCGCCTCGGCGTAGCCCTGGATGCCTTCTTCCATGTAGTCGACCCCGAGCGACAGCACCAGGAAGTCGTAGGTCAGGCGTTGCGTGGCCGTGACCACCTGCGACTTGGCGCGGTCGATCTCCAGCACCCGTTCGCGCACCCGCTTGACGCCCTTCTGGTCCACGTTCTGGTAGCTGCGCTGCAGGTAAGACACCGGCTTCAAGCCCGCGATGTACAGGGCGCTCATGGGGCAGGACATGAAGCCCTCGTTGGGCTCGATCAGCGTCACATCGGCCTTGCCGCCTTCGATCAAGCTGCGCACCGCGCCCAGTCCGCCCCAGCCACCACCCACCACCACCACGCGCGGTCTGGCCGCAGCGCCGATCGAGGCGCAACCGGTGGCGAGCACCGCCACCCCGGCGGCGGCGGCTTGCAGGACGTGGCGACGGGTGGGTGTGACAGTGCGGTGCATGTGAAAGTCTCCTGAAACAGTGGTGTGTGACAACAGGGTTGGCGGCCTCGAATACTCCTGGGAGCACCAGTATGCTAGTGTGGCGTCGTGCGACCACCCAGACGGGTAAACCCGCACCAGGCGACGGTCATCGTTCAAATATTTGGCACGAGGCATCCCAAAAGCTTGAACACCGCGCGGGGCGCCAGGTCCTAAAGTGAGGCTTTGCGCATCCATCGCATCCACCCAGGTTTCACATGTCCGACCCGTCACCGCTGCCCGTCCTCTTCATCTCCCACGGCGCGCCCACCTTCGCCGTCGAGCCTGGCACCGTCGGCCCGGCGCTGGCCGAGCTGGGGCAGACCCTGCCGCGCCCGAAGGCGGTGCTGGTGGTCTCGCCGCACTGGATGACGCGAGAGCCGCGCGTGGCCACCACGCCGCTGCCGCAGACCATGCACGACTTCGGCGGCTTCCCGTCCGCGCTGTACCAGTTGAACTACCCCGCACCCGGTCACCCGGCACTGGCACAACGCGCCATCGATCTGCTGCGCGCGGCGGGCTGGAGCGCCGAGGCGGATGCGCAGTGGGGCCTGGACCACGGCGCCTGGGTGCCGCTGCTGCACCTGCTGCCGCAGGCCGACGTGCCGGTGTTCCAGGTCTCGCTGCCCGCGCGGCTGGACGGCGAGCGGGCCTATGCCTACGGTCAGGCGCTGGCGCCGCTGGCCAACGAGGGCGTGCTGATCATCGGGTCGGGCAGCCTGACGCACAACCTGCATGAGGTGCGTTTCGATGCGCCCGACGCAGCCGCAGAGACCTACGCGCTGGCGTTCGTGGCCTGGATCAATGACGCGGTGACCCGACGCGACCACGCCCGCCTGCAGCAGACCATGGCGCTGGCGCCACACGCGCAGCGCGCCCACCCGACGCCCGAGCACCTGTGGCCGCTGCTGGTGGCGGCGGGCGCGGCGGGCGCCGAAGCGTCGGCCCGGCGCATCGACGGCGGCATCACCCACGGCGTGCTGTCGATGGACAGCTTTGTGTTCGAGGGCTGAGCCACAACAGCAAGAGGCGCCGTGGCACACTGCCGCGCATGCCCCGCGTCGATCCTTCAGAAGTGGAATTCACCGCCATCCGCGCGCAAGGCGCGGGCGGGCAAAACGTGAACAAGGTGTCCAACGCGGTGCACCTGCGTTTTGCGGTGCACGCCTCTTCGTTGCCCGAGGCGCTCAAGGAGCGCTTGCTGCGCTTGAGCGACCAGCGCATCACCACCGAGGGCGTGGTGGTGATCAAGGCGCAGACCAGCCGCAGCCTGGAGCAGAACAAGGCCGAGGCGCTGGAGCGGCTGCAGGCGCTGGTGGACAGCGTGGCCACCCTGCCCAAGGCGCGCAAACCCACCAAACCCACGTTCGGCTCGAAACAGCGCCGGCTGGAAGGCAAGGCCACGCGCTCCGTGGTGAAGCAGCAGCGCGGTCGGGTGCGCGGCGTGGACTGATCAGGCTCGCAGCACCGACGGATCGGTCAGCACCAGCTCCATGGGGTAGCGCTGCCCGGCCAAGTGGTCTTCGATGCAGCGTTGCACCAGCGGGCTGCGGTGGCGCGGAGCGCTGGCGCGCACCTCCTCGGGCGTCATCCACAGCGTGCGCACGATGCCGCTGTCCAGTGGCCGATCTGCATCGAAGTCACCCAGCTCGCCGCAGTAGGCCAACCGCAGGTAGGTGATGTCTTCGCCGGTGGCCAGGCGCTGGAAGCGAGACAGGTAGAGGCCCACCAGCGCCGTGGGCTGGAACATGAAAGCGGTTTCTTCCAGCGCCTCGCGGGCCACGCCCTGCTCCGGGCTTTCGCCCGGATCCAGGTGGCCCGCCGGGTTGTTCAGGCGCAGGCCTTCGGGCGTTTCTTCTTCCACCAGCAGGTAGCGGCCTTCGCGCTCGATGATCGCGGCCACGGTGACGCTGGGTTTCCATCGGGTGTGCATGGTTTGCATTATCCGAAACCGAACGGGTGTCATTTCCGAACACCGGATCAGCAACCACGGATATTCTCAAGCCCAGCGTCCATGCGTGCGGGCAGACCCTGGACCGGTTTCGTCGGGCGCCAGGGCGCCGTGCGCTTGCGTTAAGCTGAGAGGCCGAACCCGCTTTTGCCCGATTGAGGAGACATGGATGCAAACCACAGGCGTTCCCGCCGATACCCAGGCCAGCACGGCCTCCCCCTCTGCGCAGCGCATCGGCGTTCCGCGCGAAGTTTTCCCCGGCGAAAAGCGCGTCGCCACCGTGCCCGAGGCGGTGGCCAAGCTGGTCAAGCTGGGTTTTGCGGTGGTGGTGGAAAGCGGCGCGGGCGAGCTGGCCCAGCTCAGCGATGACGACTACCGCGCAGCCGGTGCCAGCATCGCGCCCAGCGCCGCCGCGCTGTGGAGCGGCAGCGACATCGTCTTCAAAGTGCGCGCCCCGACGCCGGACGAAGTGGCGCTGATGCACGCCGGGCAGACACTGATCGGCTTCATCTGGCCGGCCCAGAACCCGGAGCTGATGCAGCAGCTGGCGGCGAAAAAAGTCACGGCGCTGTCCATCGACGCGCTGCCGCGCACGCTCAGCCGGGCGCAGAAAATGGACGCGCTGACCTCGATGGCTGGCGTGAGCGGCTACCGCGCGGTGGTGGAAGCGGCGAACGCCTTCGGCCGCTTCTTCAACGGCCAGATCACCGCTGCGGGCAAGGTGCCGCCGGCCAAGGTGTTCATCGCCGGGGCCGGTGTGGCCGGTCTGGCGGCCATCGGCGCGGCCGCCAGCCTGGGTGCCATCGTGCGCGCCAACGACACCCGCGCCGAGGTGGCCGACCAGGTGGTGTCGCTGGGTGGCGAATTCGTCAAGGTCGATTTTGAGGAAGAAGGCTCGGGCGGCGGCGGTTACGCCAAGGTCATGAGCGAAGGCTTCCAGCAGGCCCAGCGCGAGATGTACGCCAAACAGGCGCGCGAGGTGGACATCATCATCACCACCGCATTGATCCCCGGCAAACCGGCGCCCAAGCTGATCACCGCCGAGATGGTGCAGAGCATGAAGCCCGGCAGCGTGATCGTGGACATGGCGGCCGAGCAGGGCGGCAACTGCGAGCTGACCGTGCCGGGCGAAGCGGTGGTGCGCCACGGCGTGACCATCGTCGGCTACACCGACCTGGCCTCGCGCATGGCGCGCCAGTCGTCCACGCTGTACGCGACCAACCTGTTCCGCCTCACAGAAGAGCTGTGCAAGACCAAGGACGGCGTGATCAACGTCAACATGGAAGACGACGCCATCCGTGGCCTGACCGTGGTCAAGAACGGCGAGATCACCTGGCCCGCGCCGCCGCTGGTGGCCGCGCCCAAACCGGCGCCCAAGCCCGCCGCCGCCGTGGCGGCCAAGAAGGGCCATGGCCACGGCGAGCCGTCCGGCCCCATGCCGGTCGGCAAGCTGGCCATCGTGGCCGGGGTCACGGCGGTGCTGTTCGCGCTGGTGGGGGCGTATGCCCCGGCCGATTTCCTGTCGCACTTCACGGTGTTCGTGCTGGCCTGCTTTGTCGGCTACATGGTGGTGTGGAACGTCAAGCCCGCGCTGCACACGCCGCTGATGAGCGTGACCAACGCCATCAGCTCCATCATCGCCATCGGCGCGCTGGTGCAGATATCGCCCATCGCCAACGCGGCCGAGCGGCCCAACACCCTGATCCTCGCCCTGGCGGCGCTGGCGCTGGTGCTCACCGCCATCAACATGTTCGGCGGCTTTGCCGTCACCCAGCGCATGCTGGCGATGTTCCGAAAGTAATGGCTTCGGGGACAGATCTTCAGCTCTGTCCTCGACTGATCAAGGCTTCGGGGACAGATCTTCAGCTCTGTCCTCGACCGATCAAGGCTTCGGGGACAGGTCTTCAGCTCTGTCCCGGACTGATTTAAGAAACGAGATGTTTATGTCTGCAAGTCTGGCCACGGTCTCCTACATCGGAGCGATCATTCTCTTCATCCTCAGCCTGGGTGGCCTGTCCAACCAGGAAACCGCGCGCCGCGGCAACCTGTACGGCATGGTCGGCATGGCGCTGGCCGTGCTGGCCACGGTGTTCGGCCCGCAGGTCACCATGGCCGGTGTGCCCTGGATCATCGGCGCCATGGTGATCGGCGGCGCCATCGGCCTGACCGCCGCGCGCAAAGTGCAAATGACGCAGATGCCCGAGCTGGTGGCGCTGATGCACAGCATGGTCGGCATGGCCGCGGTGCTGGTCGGGTACGCCACCTATGTGGACCCGGAAGCCACCAAGGGCTTCGAGGGCGCGGCGCACACCATCCACGCGATCGAGATCTACGTCGGCATCTTCATTGGCGCGATCACCTTCTCGGGCTCGGTGGCCGCCTTCGGCAAACTCTCGGGCCGCATCGGTGGCAACCCCTTGCTGCTGCCGGCCCGCCACTGGCTGAACCTGGCCGGACTGATCGCGGTGATCTATTTCGGTCGTCTGTTCCTGCAGGCCGAGACCATCGAACAAGGCCTGTTCCCGCTGTTCGTCATGAGCGTCATCGCGCTGCTGTTCGGCATCCACATGGTGATGGCCATCGGCGGCGCCGACATGCCGGTGGTGGTCTCCATGCTCAACAGCTACTCGGGCTGGGCCGCAGCGGCCACCGGCTTCATGCTGAGCAACGACCTGCTGATCGTGACCGGCGCGCTGGTCGGCTCCAGCGGCGCCATCCTGTCCTACATCATGTGCAACGCCATGAACCGCAGCTTCATCAGCGTGATCGCCGGGGGCTTCGGCACCACCAGCGCCGCGCCCAAGTCCGCCGGGGGTGCCGCCGCCGAACCGGCGGGCGAGGTCAACCCCGTCCTCGCGCTGGAGGCCGCCGAGCTGCTGCGCGAAGCCAAGAACGTGATCATCGTGCCCGGCTACGGCATGGCGGTGGCGCAGGCCCAGCACACCGTGTTCGAGATCACCCGCACCCTGCGCGAGAAGGGCGTGAACGTGCGCTTCGGCATCCACCCGGTGGCAGGGCGCATGCCCGGCCACATGAACGTGCTGCTGGCCGAAGCCAAGGTGCCCTACGACATCGTGTTCGAGATGGACGAACTGAACGACGACTTCGGAGGCACCGACGTGGCCATCGTCATCGGCGCCAACGACATCGTCAACCCGGCGGCGCAAGACGACCCGACCAGCCCGATCGCCGGCATGCCGGTGCTGGAAGTCTGGAAGGCGCGCACCAGCATCGTGATGAAGCGCAGCATGGCCAGCGGCTACGCCGGCGTGGACAACCCGCTGTTCTACAAGGACAACAACCGCATGCTGTTTGGCGACGCCAAGAAGATGCTGGACGAGGTGCTGGTGGCGCTCAAGAGCTGAGTGACTGGCTCCGACCCAACCCGACAGGGGCCTCCGGGCCCCTTTTTTCGTCTTCGTAAGCTGAGCAATTTCTTTAACAAGCGTCAGAAAGTCATTTCTTGGTAAAAAAAATGGTGAAAAAATTTACCAATGGGTAAGATCAAGCCCTCTTGTTAAAGCAAGCAACATGGACCACGTCTATCGGGCAGGCAGGTTTGTTCAGCAAACCACAGGCTACAAAGCCTTCATTCCGGCACCTCTGCCGCCAGAACCGCCACTGGTTTACAGCGGCGAACTGCAGACACTGCTGTCCGAGGCCGACCGCAACATTGGTCGGCTTGATGCGCTCGCGTCGATGCTGCCCAACCCCGACCTGTTTGTGGCCATGTACGTGCGCCACGAAGCCGTGCTGTCGTCCCAGATCGAAGGCACGCAGAGCACGCTGGAAGACGTGCTGGCCTTTGAAGCGGATGCTTTGCGTGACGACACCCCCAAAGACGTTGAAGAGGTCGTCAACTACGTTCGGGCCATGAACCACGGGCTGGAGCGGTTGCCCGACCTCCCGCTCTCGCTGCGCTTGCTGCGCGAAATCCACGCCGAGTTGATGAGGGGCGTGCGCGGCGGTGAAAAGTCGCCCGGCGAGTTCCGCACTTCGCAGAATTGGATCGGCGGGCGTGGCAGCTCGCTGCGCGATGCCTCCTTCATTCCCCCGCCGCCCCACGAGGTCATGAACGTTCTGGGGCAGCTGGAAAACTTCCTGCACGCCGAGCGCGCTCGGGTGCCCTTGCTCATCCGCTGTGGTCTGGCCCACGCCCAGTTTGAAACCATCCACCCCTTTCTGGACGGCAATGGCCGCGTAGGGCGTTTGCTCATCACCCTCATGCTGTGCGAAGAAAAGGCGCTGTCACGGCCACTGCTCTACCTGTCGCTGTACCTGAAGGCGCACCGGGCCGAGTACTACGACCGACTCACCGCCATCCGCCTGCAAGGGCACTGGGAACCGTGGTTGATGTTCTTTCTGCGCGGTGTCAGCACCACCGCCCTGGCCGCCACACAGACCGCCAAAGACATCGTGGCGCTGCGCGACGCCCACCGCCGCGACGTAACCAAGAACGCCAAGGCGCTCACCTTGCTGGACCACCTGTTCCGCTACCCGACGGTGTCGGTCAACAGCGTGATCAAGCTGATGGGCTGCACCTTTCCCACCGCCGCCAAACTGGTGGCGGACTTCGAATCCCGTGGTTGGTTGCGTGAGGTGACCGGCCACGAGCGCAACCGCCTCTGGCGCTACCAGCCCTACCTGGACCTGTTCCACCGCGAGACCCTCGACGCCATGGTGAGTTCAGGTTCGACAGGTGCCGGTCCAGCACTTGTTACCGGGGGATGATCCCATCACCGGTTTTCTCTGCAGACCAGAAAGTTGCAGAGAAAAATAGCAAACTGCAGAGAAACTGCAGAGAAAAACCGCATGCCCACCCTCGACTGGCTCCACCGCGAAGCCGCCTTCCAGACCGCCGCCCGGGTGCCCACACGAAATCGCCGCTGGTCACGCCGGTCCTTTGTTTTTGTAGCGCTCGCGCACCAGTTTGAGCGCTTTGAGAGGCGCATGTCAGAATGGCGTCAGGGAAAACGCGCGTCCAGGAATCGACCGGTGCACAGGAGAATGCGTGTTGACTTTTCGTAACAGATTCCGTGGAGATCACACATGAGAGAACCGACGCCAGCCGTCGCTGACCGTCCCTGGCTGGGCGCCTACCCGAGCGGGGTGCCGGCCGACATCGATGTGGCGCAATACGCGTCGCTGGTGCACCTGCTGGAGGAGAGCTTCCAGAAGTACGCGAGCCGCACCGCCTACAGCTTCATGGGCAAGGACGTCAGCTACGCGCAGACCGACAGCCTGTCGCAGGCCTTTGCCGCCTACCTGCAAGGCCTGGGGCTGGTCAAGGGCGACCGCGTGGCGATCATGATGCCCAACACGCCGCAGTACCCGGTGGCGGTGGCCGGCATTTTGCGCGCCGGTTTTGTGGTGGTGAACGTGAACCCGCTGTACACGCCGCGCGAGCTGGAGCACCAGCTCAAGGACTCGGGGGCCAAGGCCATCGTCATCATCGAGAACTTCGCCACCACGCTGGAGCAGTGCCTCGCCAACACGCCGGTCAAGCACGTGGTGCTGACCGCCATGGGCGACCAGCTGGGTCTGATCAAGGGCAGCATCGTCAACTACGTGGTGCGCAACGTCAAAAAGATGGTGCCCGCCTTCAACCTGCCGCAGGCGGTGCGCTTCAACGAAGCGATTGCCCGCGGCACGCGCGGCACCTTGAAGCGCCCCGAGATCAAACCCGACGACGTGGCCGTGCTGCAGTACACCGGCGGCACCACCGGCGTGAGCAAGGGCGCGGTGCTGCTGCACCGGAACATCATCGCGAACGTGCTGCAGTCCGAAGCCTGGAATGAACCGGTCATGAAGAAGGTGCCCGCCGGTGAGCAGCCCACCAGCGTGTGCGCGCTGCCGCTGTACCACATCTTCGCCTTCACGGTGAACATGATGCTGGGCCTGCGCACCGGCGCCAAAGTGATCCTGATCCCCAATCCGCGCGACCTGCCGGCCGTGCTGAAGGAACTGGCCAAGCACACCTTCCACAGTTTCCCGGCGGTCAACACCCTGTTTGGTGGCCTGGCCAACCACCCGGACTTCAACACCGTCAACTGGAAGAACCTCAAGGTCTCGGTGGGCGGCGGCATGGCGGTGCAAAGCGGCACGGCCCAGCTCTGGCTGGAGCAGACCGGCTGCCCGATCTGCGAAGGCTACGGCCTGTCCGAGACCAGCCCATCGGCCAGCTGCAACCCGACCACCAGCACCGAATACAGCGGCAGCATCGGTGTGCCACTGCCCAACACCTGGATGAAGTGCCTGGACGACGAGGGCAACGAAGTGCCGCTGGGCCAGCCGGGCGAGATCGCCATCAAGGGCCCGCAGGTCATGGCCGGTTACTGGCAGCGCCCGGACGAAACCGCCAAGGTCATGAACGCCGACGGCTTCTTCAAGACCGGCGACATCGGTGTGATGGACGAGCGCGGCTACTTCAGAATCGTGGACCGCAAGAAGGACATGATCCTGTGCGCCGGCTTCAACGTCTACCCCAACGAAATCGAGGACGTGGTGTCCACCCTGCCCGGCGTGCTGGAGTGTGCGGCGGTCGGCATTCCCGACGAGAAGGCGGGCGAGGCGATCAAGCTGGTGATCGTGAAGAAAGACCCGGCCCTGACCGAAGAGCAGGTGCGCGCGCACTGCCGCACCAACCTCACCGGCTACAAGCAGCCCAGGCTGGTCGAGTTCCGCACCGAACTGCCCAAGACGCCGGTGGGCAAGATCCTGCGCCGCGAGCTGCGGGACAAGAAGTGACGCGTCGGCTGCGACACAATGACGGGGCGGCTTCGGCCGCCTTTGTCTTTTCTGGAGCTGCCCCATGACCCGTACCGCCATCGTCGCCGCTCTGCACGACGAACTTGCCAGCGTGTTGGCGTTGATGCCCGACGAGCACAAGCAGGTGATCGGCGGACGCGAATGCTGGGTGGGTCACCTGCACGGACAGGACGTGGTGGCGGTGCTCAGCGGCATCGGCAAGGTGGCCGCAGCCACCACGGCCACCTTGCTGATCCAGCACTTTGGCGTGGATCGCATCGTCTTCACCGGTGTGGCCGGCGCGCTGAGACCGGGTGTGAAGGTGGGCGATGTGGTGCTGGCGCGCTCGTTCCTGCAGCACGACATGGACGCTTCA
>PNMN01000017.1 GCA_013823655.1 Comamonadaceae bacterium
CTGGCGCTGCGGCTGAAGGTGGTGGAGCTGCTGCACCGCACGCGGCTGCCGCTGATCGTGATGGGCGACCTCAACGACAGCCCGCACAGCGTCACCACGCAGCTGATCGCCGCCACCGCGCAGGCGGTGTACGACAAAGGCGCGCGCGACCATGCGCTCTACAGTGCCTGGGACGTGCAGGGCGAAGCCGCGCTGCGCCGCGACGTCGCCTACTCCCACATCCACCAGGGCTACCCCGAGGTGCTCGACCAGGTGCTGGTGAGCGAAGAATTCGTCGCCACCAGCCACCGCGCCATCGGCGACGTGAAGCGCGTCGAGGTGTTCAACGACCACCTGTTCGAAGGCCGCGACCGCAGCCGCAGCGACCACGGTTTCGTGCGCGCGCTGCTGCGCCTGCGGCTGGAGGATGCGGGCGCCTGATCAGCCGCGCACGAACAGCGTCACCAGCGGTTCATCGCCCACCTGCTGGCTCCAGTGACCGTGCACCGCCGGGTCGAAGGTGGCGCCGTCGGGCAGGGTGTCGGCCGAATAGAAGTGGTCGCCCGCACCAAAGATGCGTGAGCTGCCGTCCTGCAGGCCGATCTCCATCCGGCCCTTGAGCACAAACAGCCATTGCGGTGCGCCGGTGCAGTGAAACGGGCTGCGAAAACCCACCGGGCTTTCGCGCAATTGCAAGCCGCCCGATGGCATGAGCGGCGAGAGGCGCGCGGCGGACGTGCCTTCGCTCAGCGCCAGGGTCTCCTCGCGGAAGCGGGCGCGGCCATCGGTGTCGGTGAACAGCACGGTCTTGGTGAAGGTGGTCATGAAAGCTCCTGGATCGGCACCGGTTGTATCAGAAGCCACCGTGCGCCTGCGCCGCTGACACACCATGCTGAACCTGCCACATGAGCTGATTCAAGGCCGGCCTCCAGGTCCTTGAGCTCAAGCGTCTTGAACTGCCACTTCCGCTCTTCCAGGTCACATGCAAAGCGGTGCTTCATGATCTCTATCGATTTTGGAGATGTGGATTTCATGGGGGAAAAACTCTGGGTATCCGATCAGTCAGCGAGCTTGAACGCACCGGCCATCCGTTGTTGTTCCCGATCGGGAATCCTCAAACTCTGAGCGATCGTTGGCCATTGCCTCACGACCTCCTCGCACCTGACGATGATCTCGTCCACCTGCTTCGCGGGGACTCGAAAGAAGCCAGCGACCGATCTGGCCAGCTCAAGATCGAGCGCATTGTCAGTTTGACCCACATTGAGCTTCAACCCATGCGAGTCCGGGACAGGATTCATGTCGTAGGCCTCGGACAGGCGCCAGCCCTTGCCCGGTACCAGGATGAAGCCATGGTTGCGCAGGTGATCGTCGGTGTTGGAAACCAGCATGTTGAACACGATCCTGGTCCACAACTCGCGCAAATCATCAGCCACCTGGCAACCATGCTCTATCAGCACCCGCGCGATCTCCAAATAGCTCACACCTGTCGACGCATCTTCACCATCGACGTGTCCTGTCAGCGTCATCGCAGAGGCGAAGTGCAGTCTCCCTTCCGGCGTGCGGTCAAAGCGCTTCACCAAAAAGGTGTGATGCTCACTCGCGAACCGGCGCCCCAGGCTGGTAGGAACTCGCAGGCCGCAACTCTTAGCCAAGGTCTGAACAACCAGTTCCCACGCCCCGACGTCGTGTTCATCGCGCACGCTGGGGAACTTCGCAATCCACAACTGACCTTGCGGATCGACCACACTTGCCTTTGGACGCGCGCCACCAAGGGAGCCACCAGGCGCGATCAACATGCGCAGCCAATCGTCCGCGGCAACCGATGTGTTGTCCTCATCTCGCTCCAGCGCCAAGCTGGCCGCCTCCAGTTCGCGCAGTTTGACGAATGGTGGTGCGGCTGTTCCGTGCTGGTTGTCAAGAAATTCACCCTGATCATCCAGCTTGAAACGCAGCGCACCTGAGCGGTAGGTGTCATGCACGCCCAGCAGATAGTCCGACTCGTACAAACGGACAGACTTGTCTACCGTGCCGGCGCGCTGCCCTCTCTCAAGTCGCCGCCGCATCAGCACCCGCCCCCAACGATCGGGGCTCGAATCGGCAAAAACACCAAAAATCTCTTGCCCTTGCGGTGGGTGCTGGCGCCCTTCGAAATGCCCCAACCGCGGATCCAGGTGCATGCCCTGAAAACCGCTGTTGGCCAATGCGGACGATTCAAAGGCGAATTCGAACACTTCACGTCCCGCTCCACGTCGGGCATACAGCCATCCAAGCCGCGTCGGCTCTGCGAGTCCCAACCAATCCGCGTAGACGGCAATGTTCGTGCTCATCGGATCAGCGGGCCTTCTTCACAGGGGTGGCTGCCTTGGCGATGAGGCTGGACAGCGCATCGGCACTGGCGAAGTCGCCGCTCTTGATCCAGCCCTCCTCTTCTGCACTGATAGCTGGCGTGGGCCTGGAAGACAAACCGGGTTCTGTCTGAGCGAAAGGAATCGGCTTACCCAGTTGGGATGCACCCCAATCGCTCGGTGACGAACGTGTCGATCGCCTCGTCGGCGATCCAGCAATGCGCCGTGTCGAACTTGCTGTTGGGCGTAGCCGCGAGTCCTGCAGCTCCCTCCCAACGGGATCGGCCCTCGCCAAGAGATCGAGATCCCCTTCAATCCCAAGCACCTGCATGACCGCGAGGTAGGCACCCATGGTCACGCCAGAGCCTCCGCGCTCAAGGCTGCGCAACGTCATCGGCGACATCCCGGCACGCTCAGCCACTTGCTTAGCAGGAAGGCGCCTTCTCAGCCGCGCAAGACGCAGGCGCTCCCCGAACTGCTGAAGCAGTTCGTCAACAGATGGAAGGAGTGGCGCAGTCTTCTTAGCCATAGTGGAGGTATTTTGCCGTAAAGACTCAAAAAACGCCAAAATATTTACACAATAGAGTCAGTGCGCCTGAAGTAGCTTAAAGCGCAAATGGAACCCCTCTTGATGAGTGAAAGAGAAAGAATATTGGCGCTTTTGCAACTTGAGAGCGCTCCACGTAAGTTGTTGATTTATATGGATTCAAGAAATCATGAAAATTGACTCAATCTGCTACAAGATCGAATTAATACAAAGAGAATCAACGACTTACGACGACAGACGTCAGTCGGACGCCAAACACACCGATCCGCTGCGCAGCGCGTAGCAGATAAGCAACAAAGGAGCCCGCACAAGCGCACTTTTGTTCGTCCGGATGTGGTCACGGGCATTCCCCGTCACACCACCCGCGCCCAGCAAAAAGCCCGGCAGTGCCGGGCTTTTTGCTGGGCGCGTGACGCCACTCACTGCGCGATCACCACCTCCACGCGGCGTGCTTCGGCGTTGGCACCCGTGCCGCCTGCGGCCTCTTCGGGTTTCTTCAGTTCCATCGCGGCCTCGTCCACGCCAGCGCCCTTGAGCGCGTCACGCACCGCAAAAGCACGCTGCTTGGCCAGTTCGGCGTTTTTGGCCGGGTCGCCGGTGGTGTCGTGAAAGCCGGAAATCACCAGCTTCTTGCCGCCCTTGGCGGCGGCCACGGCATCACCCAGAGCGTCCAGCGCGCCGGGAGCCAGATCGGCCTTGCCGGAGGCGAAGTAGAACTTCACCACGCCTTGGTCCACCACCACACTGGCGTCATCCCCCACCGGTGCCGCAACCGCCACCGGAGCCGCAACGGCAGGCACCACCGCAGCGGCAGCCGGAGCCGCTTCCGGGGCGCCACCGCTGCGCGCCTTGCTGATGCCAAAACCCAGCGCCACGCCAACGGCCAGCAGAATGGCGGCGATCAGCACCACAGCGACAACGCGGACGTCCTGGTCGGTATCCTGGGAAGACATGGGCAATACTCCGTGAAAAACAATGAAAAAGGGATGTGGGTCGGCGCCTGCCGCTTCCATCCGGATGAATGAGAAAGACTGACGCGATCAACGCCGCATTGTAAATGGCCGCCCTTGCACGACATCCGCTCCCGGCACCGCCCCGCACGCCCCGCCCCGCCACCTGGGACCCGGCCCTTCGCAGCGGCGCGCAAATGATGGCCGACACCCTGGCGCAGTGGCGCAGCCTGGGGCCGCGCGCCGATCTCTGGGTGTTCGGCTACGCCTCGCTGGTCTGGCGCCCCGAGTTCCTTGCCGCCGAACAGCGCCTGGCCCGCGTGCACGGCCACCACCGCTGCCTGCAGATGTGGAGCCGCGTCAACCGCGGCACGCCCGAGCGCCCCGGCCTGGTGTTCGCCCTCATGGCCGGTGGCAGCTGCACCGGCATGGCCCTGCGCGTTCCCCATGCCCAGGTCGAAGCGCTCATGCCCCGGCTGTGGGCGCGCGAAATGCCCAACCCGGTGTACGACCCCAAATGGCTGCGCTGCGAAACCGCGCAGGGCCCGCTGCACGCGCTGGCCTTCACCCTCTCGCGCCACAGCCCCAACTTCACCGGCGCCTTGAGCGAGGCACGCTACCGCGACATCTTCGCCCATTCCCACGGTCGCTACGGCAGCACACTGGACTACGCGCGCCAGACGCTGCACGGCCTGCGCGCCCACGGCATTGAAGACCGGGCGCTGGCCCGGCTTCTGAAAATCGCCGACGATGCACCCCCACGCTCCGCCGCTGCGCGGGTCGCTGCCCCCCGAGGGGGCTGATCCGCCTTGGGGCGGCCCGGCGGCGGATCGATCTGCCCTGCACCGACTCCTATACTGTGATGATGAACATCGCCGACCTGCGCAAGAGCTACGAAAAGGCCGAACTCAGCGAAACCGCCTCCGACAGCAGTCCGCTGAAACAGTTCGAACGCTGGCTCCATGAGGCCATCAGCGGCGAGGTGCCCGAGCCCAACGCCATGACCCTGGCCACCGTCGGATCCAACCTGCGACCGAGCACGCGCATCGTGCTGCTCAAGGGCTTTGATGAACGCGGCATCGTCTGGTACACCAACTACAACAGCCACAAGGGTCGCGAGCTGGCCGGCAACCCCTTTGCTGCCTTGCAGTTCCACTGGGTCGAAATGGAACGCGTGGTGCGGATTGAAGGGCGCGTTGAAAAAGTCAGCGCTCAGGAAAGCGACGAGTACTTCAAGAGCCGCCCGCTGGACAGCCGCATCGGCGCCTGGGCCAGCCCGCAGAGCGAGGTGATCGAAAGCCGCACCGTGCTGGTGGCCAGCGCCGCCCGGTACGGCGCGCAGTTCCTGCTGCAGCCACCGCGCCCGCCGCACTGGGGCGGCTACCGCCTGAGGCCCGACAACTGGCAGTTCTGGCAAGGACGCAAGAGCCGCCTGCACGACCGGCTGCGCTACACCTTGCAGGACGATGGCGGGTGGCTGCGCGAGCGGCTGGCACCCTGAGCACTGAAGCGCTTGCTTGACCCAAGGCAACAGCAAGCACCCAGATGGCGGGGAGCCGCAACCTCACAGCAAGCGTGCGATCAGCGCGCCCTCGGTCGGCGCACCCAGCGGCACCCAGACCTTGACCGGGCTGCCCTGCGCCACGGTGATGGGTTCAAAGTCCTGGTTGCGCATGGCGTCGAGCTGCAGCACGCGGTTGCCGCTGGGGTGGATGACTTCCAGCCGGTCGCCCACCGCGAAGCGGTTCTTGGTCTCGACCTCGGCCCAGCCGTCTTCGCGCACCCGCAGCACCTCGCCCACGAACTGGCTGCGCTGGCTGGTCGAGTGGCCGGTGATGTAGTTCTGGTAATCCTGCGCCGGGCGGCGCTCCATCAGGCCGCCGGTGTAGCCGCGGTTCGAAAGGCCTTCCAGCTCCAGCAGCAGTTCAGGGTTGAACGGCTTGCCGGCCACGGCGTCGTCGATGGCGCGGCGGTACACCTGCGCGGTGCGCGCCACGTAGTAATGGCTCTTGGTGCGGCCTTCGATCTTGAGCGAGTCGATGCCCATGGCCGCCAGCTTGCCCACGTGCTCAACGGCGCGCAGGTCCTTGCTGTTCATGATGTAGGTGCCGTGCTCGTCTTCCATGATCGGCATCAGCTCGCCCGGGCGACCGGCTTCTTCGATCAGCCAGACCTTGTTGGCCTCGGGGTGGCGCTGGCCGTTGCCCAGGGTGGAGAAGGCGCTGGCCGCTTCTTCGTCTTCCTGCGCGAAGTTGAAACCGTCGAGCTGCGCCAGCGGGGCGGCGTCGCCGGTGTCGGTGTCGGTGGTCGCGGCCTGGGTCTTGTATTCCCAGCGGCAGGCGTTGGTGCAGGTGCCCTGATTGGGGTCGCGGCGGTTGAAGTAACCGCTCAGCAGGCAGCGGCCCGAATAGGCGATGCACAGCGCGCCGTGCACGAACACCTCCAGCTCGATGTCGGGGCAGTCGTTGCGGATCGCGGCCACTTCATCGAGGCTGAGTTCGCGGCTGAGGATGATGCGGGCGACACCCTGCTTGTGCCAGAACTTCACCGCCGCGCTGTTGGTGGTGTTGGCCTGCACCGACAGGTGGATCGGCACCTCGGGCCAGAGGCCTTTGTCCATCTGTTCGCGCACCAGCATGATCAGGCCGGCGTCGGCCATGATGATGGCGTCGGGTTTGAGTTCAACCACCGGCTGCAGGTCGCGCAGGTAGGTGCGCAGCTTGTCGTTGTGGGCGATCAGGTTGCTGGTGACGAAGAACTTCTTGCCGCGCTGGTGCGCCTCGGCAATGCCCTGCGCGATCTGCTCCATGCGGAACTCGTTGTTGCGCGCGCGCAAGGAATAGCGCGGTTGCCCGGCGTAGACGGCGTCGGCGCCGAAGTCGTAGGCGGCGCGCATGCGTTGCAGCGTGCCGGCGGGGAGCAGGAGTTCGGGGGCTTGGGTGTTCACCCCCGGATTGTCCCGCATGTGGGTGAGAGACCGCGCGCCAAGTGCAGGATTTCAGGGCGCCCACAATGTCTTTCACTTTGGCTTGTCAGGAGTTTGCCGTGGATGTCGCTGCCGCCTTCGCCCACCCGTTCGCGTCCACCGTCAAGTCGTTCCGGACGGCGTCGGGCAAAAGCGGCCGCTTCTATTCACTGCCCGAGCTGACCCGGCAGTACCCCAACGTGAAGCGCCTGCCGGTGTCGCTGCGCACCGTGCTGGAGAGCGTGCTGCGCCATTGCGATGGCGAGCGGGTGCTGCCCGCGCACGTGGAGCGGCTGGCCAACTGGCAGCCCAACGCGCCGCGCAGCGACGAGATCCCGTTCACCGTGGCCCGCGTGGTGCTGCAGGACTTCACCGGTGTGCCGCTGCTGGCCGACCTGGCGGCCATGCGCAGCACCGCGCAGCGCCTGGGCCACGACCCGAAGAAGATCGAGCCGCTGGTGCCGGTCGATCTGGTGGTGGACCATTCGGTGACGGTGGACCATTACGGCACGAAGAACGCGCTGGACCTCAACATGAAGCTCGAATTCCAGCGCAACCGGGAGCGCTACGAGTTCATGAAGTGGGGCATGCAGGCCTTTGAAACTTTTGGTGTGGTGCCGCCGGGCTTTGGCATCGTGCACCAGGTGAACCTGGAATACCTGGCGCGCGGCGTGCACCTGAAGGGCGGGCTCTACTACCCAGACACTTTGGTGGGCACCGACAGCCACACCACCATGATCAACGGCCTGGGGGTGGTCGGCTGGGGCGTGGGCGGCATCGAGGCCGAGGCCGCCATGCTGGGCCAGCCGGTGTATTTCCTCACGCCCGATGTGGTGGGCTTTGAACTGACCGGCCGCCTGCGCGAGGGCTGCACCGCCACCGACCTGGTGCTCACCGTCACCGAAATCCTGCGCCAGCACAAGGTGGTGGGCAAGTTCGTGGAATTCTTCGGCGCAGGCACCGCTTCGCTGGCGCTGCCCGACCGCGCCACCATCGCCAACATGGCGCCCGAATACGGCGCCACCATGGGATTTTTCCCGGTGGACGAAAAGACGCTGGACTACTTTCGCGGCACCGGGCGCAGCCGGACCGAGATCGAAGCGTTTGAAGCCTATTTCCGGGCGCAAGGTCTGTTTGGCGTGTCGCAGCGCGGTGCGATCGATTACTCGCAGGTGGTGACGCTGGACCTGGGCGCGGTCACGCCCAGCCTGGCCGGCCCGAAACGCCCGCAGGACCGCATCGAACTCGGCCAGGTGGCGCAGCGGTTCGCCGCGCTGTTCAGCCAGCCCAACGCGCAGAACGGCTTCAACCAGCCAGCGGAAAAGCTGTCACAGGTCTTCACCACGCCCAGTGGCCTGCCGATCAAGAACGGCGACGTGCTGATCGCCGCCATCACCAGTTGCACCAACACCAGCAACCCCGGCGTGCTGCTGACGGCCGGCCTGCTGGCGAAAAAGGCGGTGGCGGCGGGGCTCAAGGTCAAGCCGCACATCAAGACCTCGCTGGCGCCGGGCTCGCGCATCGTCACCGAGTACCTCACGGCCACCGGCCTGTTGCCCTATCTGGAAAAACTCGGCTTCGCACTGGCGGGCTACGGCTGCACCACCTGCATCGGCAATTCGGGCGATCTGCGGCCCGATTTCAACGAACTGATCGCGCAGAACGATCTGGTCTGTGCCGCCGTGCTCTCGGGCAACCGCAACTTCGAAGCGCGCATCCACCCCAGCCTGAAGGCCAACTTCCTGGCCAGTCCGCCGCTGGTGGTGGCCTACGCCATCGCGGGCACGGTGTGCAAAGACCTCATGACCGAACCGCTGGGCAAAGGTCGTGCAGGCAAGCCGGTGTACCTGGGCGACATCTGGCCCAGCAGCGAGGAGATCCATGCGCTGCTGAAACACGCCATGAAAGGCAAGGCCTACCGCGAAAACTACGAGCGCGTTCAGACCGAGCCCGGCGCGCTCTGGGAACGCATCCGGGGCGTGACCGGCAACACCTACACCTGGCCCGCCAGCAGCTACATCGCCGAACCGCCCTTCTTTGATACCTTCCAGCTCGCAGCGCCGGCCGGGCAGGCGCCGGCGGTGCGCGGGGCGCGCATCATGGCGCTGTTCGGCGACTCCATCACCACCGACCACATCTCGCCGGCCGGCTCCATCAAAGAAAGCTCGCCGGCCGGCCAGTGGCTGCTGGCGCGTGGTGTGCAGAAGGCCGACTTCAACAGCTACGGCGCGCGCCGGGGTCACCACGAGGTGATGGTGCGCGGCACCTTTGCCAACGTGCGCATCAAAAACCTGATGCTCGCGCCCGACGCCCAGGGCGCGCGCGAAGAAGGCGGCTGGACGATCTACCAGGGCGATGGCACCGGCCAGGGCCAGAAGATGGCCATTTACGACGCCGCCATGCGCTACCAGGCCGCCGGTGTGCCGACGGTGATTTTTGCGGGTGAGGAATACGGCACCGGCTCCAGCCGCGACTGGGCCGCCAAGGGCACGCAATTGCTCGGCATCCGCGCGGTGGTGGCCAAGAGCTTCGAGCGCATCCACCGCAGCAACCTGGTGGGCATGGGTGTGCTGCCGCTGCAGTTCCGGCCCGGCGATTCCCAGGAAAGCCTGGGCCTGCGAGGAGACGAAACCATCGACGTGCTGCCGCACCCGGCGCTGCTTCCTCAGAGTGAGGCCACGCTGGTGGTGACCCGTGCCGACGGCACGCGCCGCGAGCTGCGGGTGGTGCTGCGCATCGACACGCCGGTCGAGGCGAGCTACTACCGGGCGGGCGGAATCCTGCCCTACGTGCTCAGGCAGTTGCTGGGCACTTGAGCCCTGCGCGGCAACGCGGCATGATGTGACCTCGCCCATCCTGGCGCCACCGGAGTTGCCGTGCGAAAGCCTGCCCTCTACAGCCGATCAGCCCGCAGCGTGCAGCCCGGTGCGCCTGCGGCCACTGCGGCGACCGCGGTGGCCGAGACCGCCGCTCCCGGGCGCGGCCAGCGGCTGCGTGCTGCGCTGGCCCGGGCAGCGGTCAATCCCCGGGCGATGTGGGCCGCGCTGGCCTTGCTGGGTGCGCTGCTGCTGGCCAATGTGTGGCACAACGGTCGCCTGGCGCAGCAGCCCCTGACACAGACAGACATCGACGCCGCGGTGCTGCGCACCCTGTCCACCAAGAGCCTGCCTTCGGCGGCGGCGCGCGCGGCCGAGAAGGTTCGCCCGGCGGTGGTGCGGGTGGTCTCCTACACCAGGAACAAACAGGGTGAAGAGGTCGAACACGGCGTGGGCACCGGGGTGGTGATCACCGACAAGGGCGTGATCCTCACCAACCTGCACGTGGTGCAGAGTGCGCGGCTGGTGCGGCTGGTGTTTGCCGACGGCTCCGAGTCCGGTGCCCAGGTCACCGGCGTGCAGGCCGAGCACGATCTGGCGGTGCTGCAGGCACACACCATCCCGGACGACCTGCACGCCGCCACGCTGCGCGGCACCGGCGACCTGGTGCCGGGCGACCAGGTGGTGGCGGTGGGCTTCCCGTTCGGCATCGGGCCGTCCACCTCGGCGGGGGTCATCTCCGGTTTCGGGCGCTCGTTCCGTGCGCCCGAGGGCGAAAACGACATCGGCAACCTGATCCAGTTCGACGCCGCCGCCAACCCGGGCAACTCGGGCGGCCCGCTGGTCACCATGGACGGCGAGGTGATCGGCATCGTCACCGGCATCCTCAACCCCACCGACCACCGCACCTTTGTGGGCATCGGTTTTGCGGTGCCGATTGAAAGCGCGGCTGCGGCTGCGGGCCTGCCCCCATTCTGACCACAGGAGCGATGCATGAGCGACACGCAAACCCCCGACACCGCCCAGCTCATGGAGCAGATCCTCTACGAAGTCAAGCGCGTGGTGGTCGGGCAGGACCGCTTCCTGGAGCGCGTCATGGTCGCCATGCTGGCGGGCGGGCACCTGCTGGTCGAAGGTGTGCCGGGTCTGGCCAAGACGCTCACCGTCAAGACCCTGGCCAGTGTGGTGCAGGGGCAGTTCAAGCGCATCCAGTTCACGCCCGATCTGGTGCCGGCCGACCTGGTGGGCACGCGCATCTACAACCAGAAGACCGGCGACTTCTCCACCGCGCTCGGGCCGGTGTTCGCCAACCTGCTGCTGGCCGACGAGATCAACCGCGCACCGGCCAAGGTGCAGAGCGCGCTGCTGGAGGTGATGCAGGAGCGGCAGGTGACGATTGCCGGTGAGTCGCACAAAGTGCCCAACCCGTTTCTGGTGATGGCGACGCAGAACCCGATCGAGACCGAAGGCACCTACCCGCTGCCCGAAGCGCAGGTGGACCGCTTCATGATGAAAGTGCTGGTGGACTACCCGAGCGACGAGGAAGAGTTCGTCATCGTCGAGCGCGTCACCGGCCCGGCCGTGCGGCTGCAGGCGGTGGCCACCACCGGGCAGCTCGCGGCGCTGCAGGCCCAGTGCCGCCAGGTGTATGTGGACCCTTCGCTGGTGCAGTACGCGGTGCGGCTGGTGTCGGCCACGCGCACCCCCGAAAAACACGGTCTGAAAGACACCGCACGGCTGATCACCTACGGCGCCAGCCCGCGCGCCACCATCGGCCTGGTGGAAGGTGCGCGGGCGCTCGCCATGCTGCGCGGGCGCAGCTACGCGCTGCCCGAAGACATGAGCGATCTGGTGCCCGACGTGCTGCGCCACCGCATCGTGCTCTCCTACGAAGGCCTGTCCGAAGGGCTGGACAGCGACGCGCTGGTCGCGCGCATCATGGCCGCGGTCACGCCACCCGCCAAGCCGCTGGAGCACGAAAAACGCGCCGCCTAAGATGAAAACCACCCCCGTTGCTTGCTCGCTGCGCGTAGCCGCATCCCCCCTCAAGGGGGCAACACCTGCGGCCCTGCAAAGCCGGTTCTGCGGTGTTCTGCGGGAATGCACCTCGCGCATTGCAAGCTCGTTGTTGCGGTGCGCTGTGGCGTAATCCAGATGTTGTTCGGCCTCTTCAAATCCCGCCCGGCGGAACCGCCACCGCCGGTGTCTGCGCCCGTGGAAAAAGCAGACGCTTTGCTCAGAAGGCTGGAGTGGACCGTGATCCGTCGGCTCGATGGCCTGCTGCAGGGCGACTACCGCACCCTCATGCGCGGCAGCGGGCTCGATTTGGCCGACCTGCGCGAGTACCAGCACCACGACGACGTGCGCCACATCGACTGGAACGTGACGGCGCGCCTGCAGCAGCCACACGTGCGCGTGTTCACCGAAGACCGCGAGATGGCGGCCTGGTTCCTGCTCGATCTCAGCCCCTCGGTGGACTTCGGTTCGGGTGAGCTGCGCAAGAGCGGGCTGCTGACCGGCTTTGTGGCGGTGCTCGCGCGCCTGATCAGCCGCCACGGCAACCGCGTGGGCGCGGTGCTGTACGGCGCGCGCGGCCGCCCGGTGGTGGACGCGGTGTTGCCCGCGCGCGGCGGGCGCAACCAGGTGCTGCAACTCATGCAGCTCATGCAACAGCCTTTGGCCAAGATCTCCCGGCCCGGAGCCGATGGCCCGACCCAACTCGCCGACCTGCTGCGCGCCGCCACCCACACCGTGCGCCAGCGCTGCACCGTGTTCGTGGTGTCCGATTTCATCAGCGAGCCCGGCTGGGAACAGCCGCTGGGCGAGCTGGCGCGGCGCCACGACGTGGTGGCCGTGCGCCTGCTCGACCCGCTGGAGCTGGCGCTGCCCGATCTCGGTCTGGTGACGGTGCGCGACGCCGAGACCGGCGAACAGCTGCTGGTGGACACGCACGACAGCGGCTTTCGCCAGCGCTTTGCCCGCATCGCCGCGCAGCGCGAGGCGCAGCTGCGCGAGAGCCTGGCGCGTGCCGGTGTGGACACGCTGGAACTCAGCACCGACGACGACCTGGCCGACGCCGTGCTGCGCTTCGTCGACCTGCGCCGACGGCGCCACAGCGTGCGCCCCGGCCAGCGTGCGGCCTGGCCCGCGCACCTGGGAGCCCGCGCATGAACGCCCTGCAGAACCTGCCCGTCTCGTTCCTCTGGCCGCAGTTGCTGTGGGCGCTGCTGCTGTTGCCGGTGCTGGTGTTGCTGTACTGGTGGCTGATGCGTCGGCGCCGCCAGGCCTCGCTGCGTTTTGCCAGCCTATCAATAGTGCGCGAAGCCATGGGCAAGGGCCCGGGCTGGCGCCGCCACGTGCCGCCGGTGCTGCTGTTGCTGGCGTTCGCCGCCATGCTGCTGGCTTCGGCCCGGCCCATGGCCAGCATCGTGCTGCCGTCCACCCAGCAGACCATCATCCTGGCCATGGACGTCTCGGGCAGCATGCGCGCCACCGACGTGTTGCCGAACCGCCTGGTCGCTTCGCAGAACGCGGCCAAGGCCTTTCTGGCCGAGCTGCCGCGCCATGTGAAGGTCGGCATCGTCGCCTTTGCCGGCAGTGCCCAGGTGGTGCAGCCGGTCACGCTCAGCCGCGAAGACCTGGTGGCGGCCATCGACAAGTTCCAGATGCAGCGCGCCACCGCCATCGGCAGCGCCATCGTGGTCTCGCTGTCCGAGATTTTTCCGGGCCAGGGCATCGACCTGGCCAGCATGACCTACGGCCGCCACAACGACCCGTTCGCCCCGCAGGGCAAGGCCATCGACCAGCCGCAGACCGAGAAAAAACCGTTCGAGCCGGTGCCACCGGGCTCCTACGGATCGGCCGCGATCATCCTGCTCACCGACGGCCAGCGCACCACCGGCGTGGACACCGAAGAAGCCACCCGGCTGGCGGCCGAGCGCGGGGTGCGGATCTACACCGTGGGCGTGGGCACGGTGGACGGCGAGGTGATCGGTTTCGAGGGCTGGTCCATGCGGGTGCGGCTGGACGAAGAAACCCTCAAGACCGTGGCCCGCGACACCCGGGGCGAGTACTTCCACGCCGGCACCGCCGACAACCTGAAGCAGGTCTACGAGACCCTGAGCACCCGGCTCACGGTGGAGAAGAAAGAAACCGAAGTCTCCGGCCTGCTGGCGCTGGTGGCCGCACTGCTGGTGCTGCTGTCGGCCGGTCTGTCGCTGTTCTGGTTCAACCGGGTGCTGTAGCCGAACCGTTGCGCTGTCCGGATGGTCGTCCGGCGCAGGTGTCCCGTTCAGCGCACGCCGTGGAACCGGCTTTGCCGGGCCACCAGCGTGGTCCCCCTGGGGGAAGACGCGCAGCGGCGCAGGGGGGATGATCTTCGTCAAAGCGGGGGCATGCGCCGCGGGCACAATGCGCAGCCATGACACAACATGTGGTGATTGCCGGTGGCGGCATCGGTGGCCTGGCCTGCGCGCTGTCGCTGGCCCGCGCTGGCGTTTCGGTCGACCTGCTGGAACAGGCGGGCACGCTGGGTGAGGTGGGTGCCGGGCTGCAGCTCGGACCGAATGCGGTGCGCGTGCTGGACGAATGGGGCCTGATGGACGGGCTGCAGGCCTGCGCCGCTTTTCCCGATGCATTGCGCGTGCGCGACGCCCACGGCGGCGGCCAGCTCGGTCGGTTGCGCCTGGGAGCCTTTGCACGCGCCCGTTATGGCCAACCCTACGCCACCATCCACCGCGCCGATCTGCACGGGCTGCTGCTGGACGCGGTGCAGCGCCAGAGCGGTGTGCGCCTGCACCTGGGCGCGCGGCTGGCGGCTTACGAGCTGTTCAGCACCTCGGTGCGCGCGACCTGCGAGGACGACTCGGTGTTCCAGGGCGCGGCGCTGATCGGCGCCGATGGCCTGTGGAGCCGGGTGCGCACGCAAATGCTGGGCGCGCAGCCGGTGCGCGCCAGCGGCCACCTGGCCTACCGCGGCATGGTGCACACGGACCATCTGCCGACCCATCTGCACCACAACACCGTGACCGCCTGGCTCGGGCCGCGCCTGCACGTGGTGCGTTACCCGGTGAAGCGCGGCGAATGGTTCAACGTGGTGGCGGTGGTGCACGGCGCGCTGGGCCAGGGCCATGGCGGTCCGCCCGGCAGCGACCCGCAGAGCTGGAGCCACGCGGCCCGCGCGCAGGACTTGCAGCGCGCGCTGGGGCCGGTCTGCGCCGATCTGAAATCCATGCTGGACGCGGTGACCGAGTGGAAGCTCTGGGCCCTGAACGACCGCGCGCCGGTGGCCAGCGCGAGCGAACACGCGCATGGCCGTGTGGCGCTGCTCGGCGATGCGGCGCACCCGCTGCGGCCCTACCTGGCGCAGGGCGCGGCGATGGCGCTCGAAGACGCCTGGACGCTGGGGCGCCTGCTGCAAACCAGCCCGCCCGACGCCGCAACCGACTGGCCCGCGCTGCTGGCACGGTATGCGCAGACGCGCTGGCAGCGCAACGCCCGGGTGCAAAGCCGCTCGCAGCGCAACGGCACCATCTTCCACGCCAGCGGTCTGCTGCGCCTGGGGCGCAACGTGGCGATGACGCTGCTGGGCGAGTCGCTGCTGGACAACCCCTGGCTGTACAGCGGGCCACCGGAGCCGGTGTAGCCACCCCCCGCGCCGCGCATCAGCCTGTTTCGGCGTTCAGGCAGGCCGCCATGGCACGCAGTTCGACATCCAGCGCCGTGCGGTAGGCAGCGTCTTTCGGCGCCTGTCCGCTGACGTAACCCAGGTCTGCACGCAGCCGCCCATCTGCTACCGACAGGTTGCCCCAGCCGATCACCTGATCGCGCCAGAGCAGCGGCATGGCGTAGTAGCCGCGCACCCGTTGTGCGGGCGGCGTGTAGGCCTCGAAGCGGTATGGCCAGCCCCACAGGCGCTCGAAGCGGGCGCGGTCCCAGACCACGGGGTCAAAGGGCGCGAGCAGGCGCACCCGGTCTTCCACGCGCCAGCGGCGGGCTGCGGGGTCTTCGCCGGGCGGCCAGAACCAGCGCACGCCGTCCACAGCTGCGCTGGGCAGGCGCTGCACGGCGCGCTGCAACGCAGCGCGCAACTGGCTTTGCCACTGCGGCACCGCATGCTTGAGCATGGCCACCAGCTGGCGCAGGCCGGGCAGCGGCAAGGGCGCGTACTGGTTCACCAGCACATCCACCAACTGGTCCAGCACGGCGGGCACATCGTCGGGCGCCGTTTGCGGCTGGTGCGCGGCATAGAGGCGGATGCCGTTGTCGCGCCGCGCCACGCGCAGCAGGCCGCGGTAGTGCATGCCATCGAGCAGCTGCGTGCTGGCCCTGGACTGGCCGCCAAAACCGTTGCTGGTGTGGCCGTGGGCGAACTGCGCATCGACCTCGCGCGGGTGCGCTTGGCCGCGTTGCTGCACGAAGTGCCACACCGCCTGGGCCTGCGCCCAGCGCTCGGCCGACCATTCGGTGCCGGCGGTGCGCGGGTGCATGCGCGCGTGCAGCGCGGGTGTGACGAAGCCGTAGTTGACGAAGAAGTCCTCCTCCACGTCGAGCGAGGGGTAGCGCCGTTCCAGATCCCCGACCCGGTAGCCCTTGACGCGGTGGCGCAGCGTCAGGTCTTGCGCACGGGCCGGTGCGCGGATCGGGTCGGCCTGCACGAAGCCCAGCCGCTCGATGGCCTTGGGCAGCGTGGTGGGCGTGAACAGGCTGCGCGCGACGGCGTGGCGGCGCAGGTCGGAAAGCGTTGGAGAGGCCATGCAGCGATGATGCCGCAGGGCGGCTTAGAGCGCTGTGCGCAGCGTCCAGATTTCCGGGAACAGCACCACGTCCAGCATCTTGCGCAGGTAGCTCACGCCGCCGGTGCCGCCGGTGCCGCGCTTGAAGCCGATCACGCGCTCCACCGTGGTCACGTGGCGGAAGCGCCAGAGGCGGAACGCGTCTTCCAGGTCGGTGAGTTCTTCGCCGAGCTGGTACAGCTCCCAGTGTGCTTTCGGGTCGCGGTAGACCTGCAGCCAGGCCTGCTCCACGCCGGCGCTCGCTTCGTAGGGCCGGGTCCAGTCGCGCTCCAGGTGCGAGGCGGGCACGGCGATGCCGCGACGCGCCAGCAGGCGCAGGGTTTCGTCGTACAACGAGGGCGCTTCATAGGTCGCCTGCACCAGGGCGGCGCGCTCCGGGTGGTGGGCGTGCGGCAGCAGCATGGCGGCGTTCTTGTTGCCCATCGCGAATTCGATGCAACGGTACTGGAAACTCTGGAAGCCGCTGGAGTGGCCGAGGTAGGGCCGAATGGCGCTGTACTCGGGCGGCGTCATGGTGGCCAGCACGTCCCAGGCGTGCACCAGCTGCTCCATGATCTTGCTCACGCGCGCCATCTGCTTGAAGGCGGCGTTCAGCTCGTCGCTCGCGATGTTGCGGATGGCGGCGTTCAGCTCGTGCAGCATCAGCTTCATCCAGAGTTCGCTGGTCTGGTGCTGCACGATGAACAGCAGCTCGTCGTGCGCGGGCGAGAGCGGTTTCTGCGCGCTCAGAATCGCGTCGAGCTGCAGGTAGTCGCCGTAGCTCATGTCGCGGCTGAAATCGAGCTGGGCTTTTTCGTCGGCAACGATGGCTTCGGTGCGCGAGGGTTCGTGGTGTGGGCAGTTCATGGCGTGTCTCTTTCAGGTCACGGCGTGTTTGCGGTTGAACTCGGGGCGCTGCCACTCGCCGCTTTCCAGCACCTGCTTCAGCTGCTCGACCGCGTTCCACACATCCACGAAGCCGATGTACAGCGGCGTGAAGCCAAAGCGCAGGATGTCCTTTTTTCCGGTTTGTCCTGAGCTCGGCCCGTCCTGAGCTTGTCGAAGGATCGAAGGATCACCGGCGCGGTAGTCACCGATGACGCCGCGCGCGATCAGCGCCTGCACGATGGCGTAGGCGCCTTGGTCCTTCGTGAGGCACACCTGCGAACCGCGTTGCGCATGTTCGCGCGGTGTCGCCAGGCCCAGGCCGTGGCCGGCGCAGCGTTCTTCGACCAGGGCAATGAACAGATCGGTCAGCGCCAGCGATTTGCTGCGCAGCGCCGCCATGCCACCCAGCGGTTCGGCGGCCAGCAGCGTGTCCACACCGCATTCCAGCGCGGCCAGACTGATGATGGGTTGCGTGCCGCACTGGTAGCGCCTGATGCCGGGTGCGGGGCGGTAGTCGGGCGTGAATTCGAACGGCGCGACGTGGCCCCACCAGCCCGCCAGCGGTTGCATGAAGGGCAGGTCCGGGCGGTCGGCATGCTGCGGGTTCACCCACACGAAGGCGGGCGCGCCCGGGCCGCCGTTGAGGTATTTGTAGCCGCAGCCCACGGCAAAGTCGGCCCTGGCTTTTTTCAGGTCCACCGGCACCGCGCCCGCGCTGTGCGCCAGGTCCCACACGGTCAGGATGCCTTCGGCGTGCGCGGCGGCGGTCACGGCCGCCATGTGATGCATGGCGCCGGTGCGGTAGTTCACGTGCGTGAGCATGAGGACGGCCACGTCCGCCGTGAGTGATGCGGCGATCTCTTCGGGCTCGACCAGCACCAGCTCCATGCCGTGCTGTTTGCACAGCGCCTCGGCGATGTAGAGGTCGGTCGGGAAGTTGCTGCGCTCGCTCACGATGCGTTTGCGAGTCATCGGGCCGTTGGGCGCGTCGGCGGCGGCGATGTTCATGGCCGCGCTCAGCACCTTGAACAGGTTGACCGAGGTGCTGTCGGTCGCCACCACCTCGCCGGGTGCGGCGCCGATCAGGCGCGCGATTTTGTCGCCGACCTGCTGCGGCATGGCGAACCAGCCGTTCTTGTTCCAGCTTTGAATGAGCTCGGTGCCCCATTCCTGCGTCACCACCTGGGCCACGCGGGCGGGCGTGGCGCGCGGCATCACACCGAGCGAATTGCCGTCGAGGTAGATGGTGTCGGCGGGGATGCTGAACGCGATCGCGCAGGTCGCGCAGCGGGTCCTGGGCGTCGAGGGCGATGCAGTCCTGTAGGGTGGTCATCTGGGTGGTCTCCGTCGGTTTCACAGTTCCCTGAGCACGGCGCGCACCGGGCTGGCATCGGCGGTGGTCAGCTTCAGCGGCAGGGCGATCAGCTCGTAGTCGCCCTCGGGCACCTCGTCCAGCAACAGGTTTTCCAGCACGCGCAGGCCGCGCTGGCGCAGCACCTGGTGGCTGTCCAGCGTCTTGCTGTCGGCCGGGTCCACGCTGGCGCTGTCGATGCCCACCAGCACCACGCCACGGTCGGCCAGCAGCGCCACGGTCTCGGGCGCGAACGCGGGCAGGGTGTGATCGAAGCGGTCTTGCGGCATGCGCTGGTACACGCGCACCAAGACCCGGGGAGGCAGTCCGTTCATCGCGTGAGCCAGATGCTCGGGCTTCACCAGCGGCCCGCAGCCGATGGCGTGGATCACGCGGCAGGGGCCGATGAAGGCCTGCAAATCGACCGCGCCGATGGCGGCACCGGCGGGGTCGTAGTGCAGCGGCGCGTCGGCGTGCGCGCCCATGTGCGGGCTCAGCGTGATGGCGCTGACGTTGACCGGGCAACCCGGCCCAATGCTCGCGACCCACCGCTGCGAGTAGGCCGTGTCACCGGGGAAAACGGGTGACAGCGCATCGATGGACGGGGAAATGTCCCAGAGCTTTTTCATGGTCGGTGAAGGTAGCACCTGCGAAAAAACCATGGTGTCGGTTATTTCCAACGACCGGCAGAATCTGTGTCGGGTTTGCCTGCGGCGGCGGCCAGTAGCGACCGGATGGCCAAGTGGAAATCAGTCGCTCAACGAAGCCCTTGTAGTTCGAGCTGAGCTGCCCGCGAAGGCAGGTGCTGTAAGCCTGCCGTAGCGGGTCAACTTGAGCGAGGGGCGTCAGCGCGCGAGAGCAGCGGGAAAGCTTCTGGGTTGCGCAGCGAATCGACTGACAGGTCAATGTCTAGCTGCGGCCAGTACAGGTGATTCTGAGTTGGGCGCTCAACCGCAAGCAGCTGCTCGATGGTTGCCTTCTTGAACCATGGGAACTGAGCGTAGGGCACAGCAAGCTCTTCGCTGCCGAGCAGCAGCCAGAAGCCATGCGCTGAGACATTGGTGACTTCAGCCTCCAAAGTGGCGGTGCCAGGCATGCTCGATCTCCTGCCGGTGCGCGATGACGACGGCCTGCGCTTGCCGTACTTGCGTGGGCGAGAGCCCGATGTTTACAACCAAGTGTACTTCGGGGGTGAGCCAGAACTTTGCTTCCCCGTCTGGGGGAGGCGCCCGGGTGGGCTTCGGATCTGAGGCCTAGTTGGACCGCGCCCAGCGATAGCCCGACTGCCCTATGCCCAGCCGAGATTGATCTTCTTCTTCGAGGCCGCGCAGTCTCGGAGATAGAGGTTGATCAGGCTTTGGTATGGAATGCCCGTCTCGTCCGCGAGCGACTTGAAGTACGTTACTGCGTCTTGGTCGAGGCGAATGGTCACCGGCTTCTTCAATTGGGCAGCGTAAGGGTTCTTGCGCGCTGCAGTGAAGTCATATTCCTTGCGCATAGGTCACCTTCATGGGTATGAGTTGCGCTCGTGGCCCTCGGCCTTGCGGGCAGAGATGATGCGGATGACATTGCCTTCCGATCGGTAGCAGTGGCAGACCACAAGCAGTCTCAGGCTGCTGCTCAAGCCCAGCAGGACAAATCTGTCTTCCTCGTCGGAGTGGTCCGGATCATCGATTAGCTTGGCGTTCTCGTCTGCGAAGACCGTCTGAGCGTCGTCGAAGCTCACGCCGTGCTTGCGCAGGTTGGCAGCCGCCTTCTTGGGATCCCACTCGAATCTGAGCATCCGCGCAGTGTACGCACTCTGTACATACGCTGCAAGCGTAGCGCGGAAGGACGTTTGTGCGGTCCAACCTGCGCCTTGCGACAGGTTGAGCGAGGGGTTCGAGGGGTTCGAGGGGTTCAGCGCACCCTCGCGCGCGTCACCCACGAACTCGGCCTCAAAAAAAGATTTCTCCCCACAGCCTGCGCCACAGCTACGCCACGCACCTGATCGAGGCCGGGGTCGATCTGCTGCAGGTGCAACAGATCCTGGGCCACCACAGCATCCTGACCACCGCGCGCTATACGCACCTGACCAGCCACACCGCTGATGCGTGCAGCGAACGCCTGAACGCGCTCATGAATGGCTACCGCATCGGCTGGCCAACGACCATGACGGCGGCCACAGGCGCCCAGCCAGGAGCACCGTCATGATGCGCCTGGCCGACTTGATCGTGCAGTTTGAGCCCGAACTGCTGCAGCGCCACGGCCAGCGCCTGCTGCCCAGCCACCACCAGGCGCTGGCCGCTCTCAAAACCTGTCGCACCCGCTTTGCACCCCACATGCTCGCGGCCTGCTCGGGCTGCCATACCCAGCGCTGCCTGCCGCACTCCTGCGGCCACCGCGCCTGCCCGCACTGCCAACACTTTGAGAGCCAGGCGTGGCTGCAGCGCCAGCTCAAGGCCCTGGTGCCCGCCACCTACTTTCTGATCACCTTCACACTGCCCGCCCAGCTTCGCGCCCTGGCCTGGGCGCACCAGCGCGTGCTCTACGAAGCCTTGATGCGCTGCGCCTGGGACACCCTCAACACCTTCAGCCAGAACGACAAACAACTCCTGGGCACGCCCGGCGCGCTGGCCGTGCTGCACACGCACAACCGCCAACTCGGGTTTCATCCGCATGTGCATGTTTGCATGCCCGCAGCAGCGCTCAACGCCCGCGAGCGTTTGTGGCGAACCAAGGTGAAGCTGGGCAAGACGCCGGGCAGCGCACAGCCCGCACGCGGGGGCTATCTGTTCAGCCACAAGGCGCTGGGCAAGGTGTTTGCGGCCAAAGTCCAGGCCGCGCTGCAAGCGGCCGGGCTCAAGCTGCCCGCCGACTGCCCTGCGCAGTGGGTGGTCGACTGCAAGGCCGTGGGCGACGGGCAGGCCGCGCTGCGCTACCTGGGGCGCTACCTGTACCGGGGCGTGATTTCAGAGAAAGACATCCTGCGCTGCAAAGACGGCCTGCTCACCTTCCGGTATCGCAACGCCCAGAGCGGCAAGAGCGCCACCCGCACCCTGCCGGGGGCCGACTTCCTGTGGCTGCTGCTGCAACACGTCTTGCCCAAAGGCTTTGTGCGGGCCAGAAACTTCGGCTTTCTGCACCACAACAGCCGACGCAGCTTGCGCCTGTTGCAGGTGTTGCACCTGCGGCCATCGGCGCAATCGGCTGCGCCGACACCACCGACACCACCGCCAACATCGCCACCCCGGCCGGTCTGGCGCTGCGCCTGTGGCGGGGCGATGGTGATTCTGAGGCGGCGCTTGCGACCTGATGCGGTGCCGCCCTGCGCTGCCCCGCAGACCGAGCGGCCCGGCAAGGCTGGCCCGGTGGAGGCATCAAAGCACTGAAACGGTTTGCACCCGCCGCCCGCGAACCCGGTCTGAGCCGCTGCGCCCAGCCGCTGGATCGGCTCGTTCATAGATGGGTATTTGAGGCAGATTGGAGCCTTGAGCGAGCGAAAAGTTTGAGAACTTGCGGCCAGTGCGCGCTGCAAAACCAGCGGCAGGCGAGCAATGTCTGCCTACCACACCCCGATCCATCGGATCAATCTACAGGGGCGCAACTTCCCACTTCAGCTTCCACCACCGGGCTTGTCCAACAAACGGATCAGATCGCGGCTTCGCGCGATCTATCCTTACTCGTTAGGC
>PNMN01000018.1 GCA_013823655.1 Comamonadaceae bacterium
ACAAAATCGGTCCCGCTGATTTTTGTTTACCTGGGGATGATGGCCCAGGTGGGGTCGTTGAGGAGTGCGGCGCGGGTGATGGGGAACTTGGGGGCGATCTTGGTGTAGCCGGTGCTGGCGTTGGGGACGGCGGCGTTGGTGGTGGCGGCGAGCATGGACAGGCCGATGGCGCCGTAGCAGTAAGCGCAACCGTCGTCGTCGTAGGGGATGGTCGAGCAGGCTTTGGAGGCGTTGCTGGCGTAGTTGGTGTCGTACAGCGTTTTCCAGTTGTTGATGAACACACCGCCGGAGCCAATCCGCCAGACATAGCCATCGGCATTGGCCGAACAGAAGCCCTTGTCGTCGCTGGTGTAGCGGCCGACGGCAAAGTTGCTCAGCCACAGCAGGTGCTCACGTGCCCGGTTGGCGTTGTTCTCGGCGAGCCAGGCGTAGACGATGGTGAGGAAGTCGTGCTGCCAGGGCAGCGCGTGATCGGTGTGGTTCTCGTTGGCGCCCAGGGGCGAGACCCTGGTGTTGGTGGCCTGGTAGTGGTTGGCGTACCACTGCAGGTTGTTGTTCAGCCGGGAGGTGAAGTGGTTCTTCATCGGGTGGCTGTCTGGCGTGGCGAATGCGGCCTCGCCCAGTGAGCGCAGGGCCCAGGCCTGGGAGCGTGTCTCGTGTTCGTGCACGATGCCCTGGGCATAGGCGCGGTACGACGGATCGAGGCTGATCATGTTGTAGGTGGCCCAGAACAGGGTTTCATCGAGGTAGAAGGCGTCGCCCGTGATCAGGTAGGGGATGTAGGCAAAGGAGCCCTGGTGTGCCGTGTCGGGGGTCCATGGCGTGCTGCTTGAGGCCTTGGGAATGGCGGGCGAGGAGGTGCCAAAGCGCACGGTCACGTTCGGGTTGTTCTCCACGTCCATGGGCTGATCGGTTTTTTCGTCGCGGTAGTGGATCGGCACGCTGGCGGCGGCATCGGCCACGGCCATCATGCTGGCGCGAGCGCGGTTGTCCTGGGTGATGAGGTACATCGCGGTCCACATCGGCAGTGGGCCGATCTCCGGGCGCCCGCCCGTGCCAGGAAAGTCGTGCTGCAGCAGCGCATTGCCCATGGGCTGGGTGTTGCGACTGGCCAGGGTGCTGGCCATGTTGTTGAGCACACTCTCGCGCTTGGCGGCCTGACCTTCGTAGATGCCCAGGTTGTAGTTCCAGGTGGCGCGGCTGGCGATGAAGTAGGGCATGTTGTGACGCAGCTGGAGCTGGGGCTCGCTGCCCCCGGTCCAGACCACCTTGCGCCAGCGCGCCTGGTGGAAATGGGTGAATGACGGCTGGCTGTGCACGGTGCTGCCGTTGCGTTTGATGGCCAGGGCGTAGGTGATGTTGCTCTTGTTGGGGGTGAAGGCACGGGTGTTCTCCATCACCACCTCGGTGCGGATGCGGTTGCCGCCGTCGTACAGGCGCACATGCATGCGCGCGACCAGGTGAGGATGCGGGGTGCCGGTGGTCTTGTCCTTGAAGGGGGTGACCACGGTGAACTCGGAGGCCACCGAGCCACTGAGGCGACGGCCTTGTCCGCTTGCGATCTGGGTCACCAGCTGGGCCTGGGGCTGGGCGATCAGCGTGCCCGATGCGGTGGTGGCTTCGAGTTCGAGGTTCCAGGCCGGGTTGGCGGGGATGGAGGGCGTGCTGGCGGTCTTGGCTGCGGTGAAGAGGTTGACCAGACGGGGCTGGCCAGCTGGCAGGCTGTTGAGTTGTGCGCTGAGCACGGCAAAGCGCACGGAGCCGTCGCTGTGGGTGGAGACCTCGTCGATCTGCAGGGGCACGTTGGAGCCGTCGCTGTAGCGAGCCACCAGGCCCTGGCTGGGGCTGAAGTCACCGGTCTTGAAGGGCTGACCGAAGGTTACGGGGGCGGAGGTCTGTGCGCTGGCGGCCGTGACTTCGACACAGGTGATGGCCAGGGGGGCGCAGCCCAGGCCTGAGGCGCTGGGTGCTGGTGCTGGTGCTGGTGCTGGTGCTGGATTTGTGTCATTGGCATTGGGTAGCGAGGGTGTTGCCGATGCATCAATAGGCTGGGCTCCTCCCCCGCAGCCGGCGACCGCAGTGATGGCGAAAAGCAAAACCAGCTTGATCGAATGGCGCCCCAGCCAAGGCAACGGGTGATCAGCTTGGGTGGCGAATGTGCTTTTTTGCATGGGTTTCATGGTGGTATCGAGGCCTTAAGAGGCCAGGGAAAATGGTCTGATCGTGAAGGCGATGCGATCAGTCGGAAGAGACTGTGGCGAAAGCGCCTGGCTCACACGGAGCGGGGCCGATGAAGGCGGGCGTTGGCACGACATACGGTGGACCTGTTGTGGCGGTAACGCACTGGGGGGAGGAAATGGTCTCAAACTGTTTCCCGGTTCAACATATGGAAACAAATCACCCTCCGGTCCTGTGTTGCTCAAGAGCCCTGAACGAGGCTGCGAGCCGTGCAAAGGAATGAGAGGCTGACAGGGAGTTGGCTTGCAGAGGGGGCGTTGAGGCTGCGGGTGAGCATCTGCACAGGCAGACAGTGGGTGGGGAGCGTCCATGGGAGGTTGGTGATCCAAATGCCTGAATGTCTGACTTGCTGCCTGTCTGACTGCTGCCGACGGTGGTATTTCTTGCACTGGTCCTCATTGTCGATGACCCCACAGTCTCAAAACGTAGGTGATGTTACAAAACCAAAACCACGGACAGGCTCGCTTCATCGGCCATCGACCGTCTCTGGATCAGGAATCAACTCACCTCAGGTGCGTTTCTTTCACTTAAACTCGCAGCTCATGAGCACCACCCCTTCCCCCTCGGCTGCGTCCGCCCGCCCGAGCGTGATCCAGCTCTCCATCAAGGAGAAGGCCGCGCTGTACGCGGCCTACATCCCGCTGTTTGCGGAAGGGGGTATCTTCATCCCGTCGTCGCGCGAATACCGGCTGGGTGACGACGTGTATGTGCTGCTCAGCCTGCCCGACGATCCGCAGCGCTATCCGGTGGCTGGCAAGGTGGCCTGGGTGACGCCGGCCAAGGCACAAGGTGGTCGCACGCAAGGTGTGGGCATCCGGTTTCCAGCCGACGAGAAGTCCCGCCTGCTCAAGCTCAAGATCGAGGAAATCCTCGGCACCAGCCTGGGTTCGGACCGCCCGACCCAGACCATCTGAGCGCGGCGCGCCCACGCCAGCCCGGCCTCGCGCCGGGCTTTGACCTTATGCTCCGGGCATGTTCACCGATTCCCACTGCCACCTGAGTTTTCCCGAGCTGCGCGAGCAGTTGCCCACCATCCTGGCCGCCATGGCCCAGGCCCAGGTGGACCGCGCCCTGTGCATCTGCACCACGCTCGAAGAATTTGAAGACGTGCATGCGCTTGCGCGCGACCACGACCAGCTCTGGTCCACCGTGGGCGTGCACCCCGACAACGAGGGTGTGCAGGAGCCCACGCTGGACGATCTGCTCGGCCGGGCCGCCCGACCGCGGGTGGTCGGCATCGGTGAGACCGGGCTCGACTACTACCGGCTCAACGGTCGCAGCGTGGCCGACATGGCCTGGCAGCGCGAGCGCTACCGCCGACACATTCGCGCCGGCCGTCTGACCGGCCTGCCGCTGGTGATCCACACCCGCAGCGCCTCCGACGACACACTGGACATCCTGCGCGAGGAGGGCGGTTTCGATGCTTCGCACGATCCCAACCCGGGCCTTGCGTGTTCGCGCGGTGTGTTCCATTGCTTCACCGAAACCCTGGCCGTGGCCCGGGCGGCGCTGGACCTGGATTTCTGCATCTCGTTTTCCGGCATCCTGACCTTTCGCAACGCCGCCGATTTGCGCGAGGTGGCCCGGTTGGTGCCCCTTGATCGCATGCTGATCGAGACCGACAGCCCCTACCTGGCGCCGGTTCCTCACCGCGGAAAAACCAACAACCCGTCCTACGTGCCTCACGTGGCGCGCCAGCTCGCCGAGATCAAGGGCTTGTCGGTGGACGCCGTGGCCGAAGCGACGAACCGCAATTTTGAGCGCTTGTTCAACAAAGTGCTGGGCTGAAAATGCTCATGTTAAACATCAACAACATAAAAAAGATCGTTGTTTCAGTTGTAATCACTGGAATTTCAATGATCGCTTCAGCCAATCCGCTTGATGACTTCTTCGCTGCGGCCCGCAACGATGACGAGTCCACGGTGGTGAAGCTGCTCCTGCGCGGTTTTGACCTCAACACCCGGGATGCAGCCGGCAACCACGCTTTGTCGGTGGCGATCCGGGAAGGATCCACGAAGGTGGCGAATTTCCTGCTCGATCAAGCTTCGCTGCAGGTCGAGGCCCGAAACCTGCAAGGGGAGAGTCCGCTCATGATGGCGGCGCTCAAAGGCCAGCTGGCGCTGGCGCGGCGCCTGATCGAGCGCAAGGCCGAAGTCAACAAACCCGGCTGGACGCCCTTGCACTACGCCGCCACCAGCGCCACCCCGGTCAGCGCCGACATGGTGCGCCTGCTGCTGGAGCACCATGCCTACATCGACGCCGAGTCCCCCAACCGCAGCACGCCGCTGATGATGGCCGCGCAGTACGGTTTGCCCGCAGTGGTCAGGCTGTTGCTGGAAGAGGGCGCCGACCCGATGCTGCGCAACGAACAGGGACTGAGCGCCATTGACTTTGCGCGCCGGGCCAGCCGACCCGACGCGGTGGAGATCATTGCGGCGTTTGTCCGCGCCAGGCAACCTGTGGGCGCCTGGTGAAGGCGCAGGCGGCGGAGCGGGTGAGCGGGCGTCCGGCGTGCCCGTCAGCGTGGGCTTGAGGTAGGTGTAACCCACATGAGCGGCGGGAGGATTGCCCTCCAGAATCGCCATGTTCTTGTTCTGAGGAGACATGCCGTGGTGATCGCCAGTCAAAAAGACTTTGTTTCGGGACTCATGTTCATGGCCGTGGGCGGGGCATTCGCCTGGGGCGCCGTGGACTATCAAATCGGTGTCGCCGCCCGCATGGGGCCGGGCTACTTTCCGTTCATGCTGGGCCTGATCCTGGTCGGCCTGGGGGCTCTTGTCACCTTCAACGCACTCAGGTCGGGCATGCCCGGCGGTGACAAGATCGGCGCCATCGCCTGGCGCCCGCTGGGGTTCATCCTGGGCGCCAATCTGGTGTTCGGTGCCCTGCTGGTGGGCATTCCCAGGTTCGGCCTTCCTGCCTTCGGGCTCATCGTGGCGATCTACGCCCTGGTGATCATGGCGGGGTATGCCCGCGAAGGTGCCAGGCTCAAGGAGTCGGTGATCCTGGCCACCGTGCTGGCCGCAGGCAGCTATGTCGCGTTCGTCAAGATGCTCAACCTTCAGTTTCCGGTCTGGCCCTGGTTCCTGAGCAACTGATCCCCAGGAGAACCACACACCATGGAACTGATCGACAACCTCTCCCTGGGCTTCGGCGCAGCATTCACGCTCCAGAACCTGGCCTACGCCTTCATTGGCTGCCTGCTGGGCACGCTGATCGGTGTGCTGCCGGGCATCGGTCCGCTGGCCACCATTGCCATGCTGCTGCCGGTGACCTATGGCCTGCCGCCGCTGGCCGCCCTCATCATGCTGGCCGGCATTTATTACGGTGCGCAGTACGGCGGCTCCACCACGGCCATTCTGGTCAATCTGCCGGGCGAGTCGTCTTCGGTGGTGACCGTGATCGACGGCTACCAGATGGCCCGAAGGGGCCGGGCAGGACCGGCGCTGGCGGCGGCCGGTATCGGTTCCTTTTTTGCTGGTAGCGTGGGCACCCTGATCCTGGCCGCCTTTGCCGCTCCGCTGACCGAACTGGCGCTCAAGTTTGGCCCGGCCGAGTACTTTGCGCTCATGATCGTGGGCCTGATCGGTGCGGTGGTGCTGGCGTCGGGCTCCCTGCTCAAGGCGCTGTCCATGATCGTGCTCGGTCTGCTGCTGGGTCTCGTTGGCACCGACGTGAACTCCGGCGTGGCGCGCTACAGCTTCGGCATTCCGGAACTCACCGACGGCATCAGCTTCCTGGCGATTGCGATGGGCGTGTTCGGCTACGGCGAAATCATCAGCAACCTGTCGCATCCGGACGAAAAGCGCGAAGTCTTCACCGGCAAGGTGCACGGCATCATGCCCACGCTGCAGGACTTCAAGCTCATGGCGCCGGCCATGCTGCGAGGAACGGCCATTGGTTCCGCGCTCGGCATCCTGCCCGGCGGGGGCGCGCTGCTGGCCTCGTTCACGGCCTACACGATCGAGAAGAAAACCCGGCTCAAGGCGGGCGAGGTGCCTTTTGGGCAGGGCAACATCCGGGGGGTGGCCGCTCCCGAATCGGCCAACAACGCCGGTGCGCAGACTTCGTTCATCCCGCTGCTCACGCTGGGCATTCCGCCCAACGCCGTGATGGCGCTGATGGTCGGTGCCATGACCATCCACAACATCCAGCCCGGCCCGCAGGTCATGACCAGCAACCCCGAGCTGTTCTGGGGCCTGATCGCCTCCATGTGGATCGGCAACGCCATGCTGGTGATCCTGAACCTGCCGTTGATCGGCATCTGGATCAAGCTGCTGACCGTTCCGTACAAATGGCTGTTTCCGGCCATCGTGCTGTTCTGCGCTGTCGGTGTTTACTCCAGCAACAACAACAACTTCGACATCTGGATGGTGGCGCTGTTCGGCTTGATCGGCTACGCCTTCATCAAGCTCGGTTGCGAGCCTGCGCCGCTGTTGCTGGGCCTGATCCTGGGTCCGATGATGGAGGAGTACCTGCGCCGCGCGTTGCTGATCTCGCGTGGCGACTGGTCGGTCTTCGTGACCCGCCCGCTGTCGGCCAGCTTGCTGCTGGTGGCGACCATTCTGCTGGTGATCGTGCTGCTGCCATCGGTCAAGAAAAAGCGCGCAGAAGCCTTCGTCGAAGACTAGCAGGCGTTTAACCGAGATTGTCCATTAGGCGCACCTGCGGTGCTGTTTGGGTGCAGGCGGCGCATTGGCGGCCATTTTTGTCCCTCTTCGGCACCCATGGCGCAAACCATGGGCTTCTCAGTCGGAACAAAACTGCCTCGCCACTGCATCCGCCTACCCTCCAAACCCTAATGGACAATCTCGGTTCAAGGCCGGTGTGTGGCCTTGGCTCAACAGGTTTCACCCGGCATGATGCAGTTGCAGGACATTCTTTTTTCCCAGGGCTTTGGCACCCGGCGGGTCTGCTGTGGGCTGGTGCAGCAAGGCTGGGTGCAATTGCACGAAACGCGCGAACCCTGTACCGATCCTTCTGAACGGCTGGCCGAGGAGGGACTGGTGTTCTGGGTCCAGGGTGAGCGCTGGGCGTACCACCGACTGGCCTATCTGTTGCTGCACAAGCCTGCGGGCACCGAGTGCTCCCAGAAGCCGAGCACCTACCCCAGCATCTACACGCTGCTGCCCGCCCCGCTGCGCACGCGCGGCGGGGCCGCCGCAGCGGGCGTGCAGGCCGTCGGGCGCCTGGACCAGGACACCACCGGACTGCTGCTGTTGTCGGACGACGGCAAGTTCATCCACCGCATGACATCCCCCCGGCACCACGTGCCCAAGGTCTACGAGGTGCAGGTCAAGCATCCGCTGGACGCCAGGCAGGTGACCCGCTTGCTGGAGGGTGTGGTGCTCGACGACGATCCGCGTCCGGTGAAGGCACAGGCCGCACAGGCGCTGGGTGAGCGCCACTTGCAGTTGGTCCTGACCGAGGGCAAATACCACCAGGTCAAGCGCATGGTGGCCGCTGTCGGCAACCGGGTGGATGCGCTGCACCGCTCTGCGATCGGCCCGCTGACGCTCGATGGCGACCTGCAGCCGGGGCAGTGGCGCTGGCTGACCGGCGACGAGGTGGACGCGCTGACGCAGAAAGTCGTGGGCTGAAAACCCGCGCGAGGTCCGTTGCTCAGAGCAGATCGCCCTTGCGGCTGTCCAGCGGCGCCAAGAAGGAGTTGTCCTGCCACTGCGATGTGAAGTCGCTGCTGCGCGTGTCGCCCGTGGTGCTGCTGGGCCAGTTGGACATGGGACTGAAGTCGCTGTGGCGGATGCTGCGCTGGCGCGTCAGCGCCGAGCGCAGATTGGTCTGGGCGGCGATGATGGCCCGTTCTTCCTGCTCACGCTCACGCATGCTCTGGGCCGTCGGGGATTCGCCCAGGAATTCGGCGCGAATCTCGGCCACGGTCGGCAGACTGCTGGAGCGCACCACCCAGTAGGGCAGGCCGCATTGGGTGAGCAGGGAGTGCTTCAGCATGCGGGTGCTGCGGGGCAGGGCGTTTTTGCCCGGCACGTCCAGGCAGCCGATCACCTTGCCGTCGGCCTTGCAGATGGTGAAGGTGCAGTAGACGCCACCGAGCAGCCGGTACCAGTGCATGCCCTGCTCCTTGTCGCGCGGCAGGGTGAAGCGCGTGACCGGCAGTTTGATCATGACGTGGTGGTCGTAGAAAGCGCGCGCCAGCCAGTGCCAGACGCGGGCCTCTTCGCTGTTGACCAGGGCCCGGGTGCTCAGCGGCCAGTGCTTGGGGATGCGGCGGCGTTCCTTGGTCCTGTGGTTGGCCCAGGCGCGGTGCAGCAGCCCGCCCAGCACCAGCAGGGCGGGCACCAGGGTTGCAAGCAGCCAGGGGTTGTTCCAGGACATCATGGGGTTTCGGGACCGAGGAGGTCAAACTTGTATCAAAGTGTATAGAACTGATGCGCCCATGGGTATGACTGTGGCTGCATGGCACGGCGTTACCGTGAATTACATCCCGCAAACTGGGGATTCAGGGACATCCAGCGAGAAAATCGACCAGCGCCCGGGTGAGGGCCACAGGCTGATCGCGGTGGGGACTGTGGCCGCAGGCCGGGATGGCGATGGTTTGCGCGTGGGACACCGCAGCGGCGATTTCATGCAATTGCCGGAGCGTGCCGTATTCGTCGTCGGTGCCCTGGAGCGCGAGCAATGGCGCCCGGATGCGGCTGCATTCGGGGCGGATGTCGAAAGCGCGAAAGGCGTCGCTGAGCCAGACGTCGTTCCATTGCCAGAAGGCGTTGTCCACATCGGCGTGGAAACGGGCGAGGCGCTCGCGCAGCCCTTTGCCTTGGGGTGTTTGGCCGGGCGCGCTCGATGCGCAATACAAGTCCCGCGCCGCTGTGATCGACCTGAGGGCGATGTCTTCAACGAGCACGTGTGGCGCCATCGCCACGCAGGCGCTCACCGGGTGGCGGCTGGCGTGCAGCAGCGCGATGCTGGCGCCATCCGAATGACCCACCAGCACGGGGCGTTTCAGGCCCAGCTGGTCCAGCAGCAGGGGCAGTACCCGCCAGGCTTCGATGTGCATGTAGTCCGGCTGGTGGCGCCCGATGTGCCAGTCGCCTTGCCAGCGCGATGGACCGCGCACATCGGCCACCGGATCCGACTGGCCATAACCGCGCCGCGAGTAAAGCCAGCCTGCACGGCCGGTGGCAGCGCAGAGTTCGCTGGGCCAGTGCTGTCCGCGCTGCTGCCACATGGCCACGCTGCCCAGACCCTCGTGCAGGAAAACCAGCGGCGCGCGGTCTTGCGGGCCCAGGATGTGAGCCACCTCCAGACGAACGCCTTCGATATCGACCCGGTCCATGCGAGCATCGTAGTGCGCTCTTGGTCTGGTCACCTGTCACCCCTGCTGTGCGGCACCCCCCGGGTGAAAGACGGTATTCTTCCGGCATGAACCTGCTGTTCGACTCTTTCTGGCGCGCGGTGGCCTATTGCATGCATCCGCGTGTGATCGCGCTGTCGTTCCTGCCGCTGGTCCTGATGGTGGCGCTGTCGTTCGGTCTCGGCTATTTTTTCTGGGACTCGGCCGTGGCCTCTGTCGCCGCCTGGCTCGAAGCCCACGAGATGGTGCAGACCTTCCTGGCCTGGCTGGAGCGCCTGGGCATGGGGTCGCTGCGCACCGTGTTTGCGCCGCTGCTGGTGCTGATGCTCGCCACGCCGGTGATTGTGTTGCTGTGCCTGCTGCTGGTGGCGGTGTTCATGACGCCGGCCATCGTTGATCTGGTGGGGCAGCGCCGCTTTGCCGGTCTGGAGCAGAAACACGGCGGCTCGCTGGTGGTGAGCGTGCTGTGGTCGCTCGGCTCCACCTTGCTGGCCTTGCTGGCGCTGGTGATCTCCGTGCCGCTGTGGCTGGTGCCGCCCCTGGTGCTGATCCTGCCGCCGCTCATCTGGGGCTGGCTCACCTACCGCGTGTTTGCCTTCGACGCGCTGGCCCTGCACGCCAGCACTGCCGAACGCAGGCTCCTCCTCAAAGAGCATCGCGGCAGCCTGCTGGCCATGGGTGTCTTGAGCGGCTACCTGGGCGCGGCGCCCAGCCTGCTCTGGGCCTCGGGCGCCATGTTCATTGCGCTGGCGCCGCTGCTGGTGCCGGTGGCGATCTGGATCTACACCCTGGTGTTTGCGTTCGCGTCGCTCTGGTTCACGCATTACGCGCTGGCTGTGCTGCAAAAAATGCGGGCCACGTCCGCCGTGATCGACGTGGGGGACACAGCTGCGCCCGTGATCGAGACCCTGCCCGGGGCGGTCGTGCCCGCGCAACTGCCGCCCCCGGCACCGCAATCCGAGAACCGGCCATGACGCCCGCCTTCGGCCTGATCATCATCGGTGACGAAATCCTCTCGGGCAAACGCGCCGACAAACACCTGCCCCGGGTGATCGAGCTGCTGCAGGCGCGCGGTCTGTCCCTGGCCTGGGCGCGCTGCGTGGGCGACGACCGCGAGCGCATCACCGCCACCCTGCGCGATGCCTTCGCCACTGCCGATGTGGTGTTTTCCTGCGGTGGCATCGGGGCAACACCGGACGACCACACGCGCCAGTGCGCCGCAGCCGCGCTGGGCGTCGGCCTGGCGCTGCATCCCCAGGCGCGCGAACTGATCGAAGAGCGCATGCGCGACCTGGCTGCCGAACGCGGCGTGATCTACGACCCCGAGCGGCCAGACAACGTGCACCGCTTCAACATGGGCGTTTTTCCGCTGGGCGCACGCATCATTGCCAACCCGTACAACAAGATTCCCGGCTTCAGTTGCAGCGGACCGGGTGGCGGTGCGGTGCATTTCGTGCCGGGGTTTCCAGTCATGGCCTGGCCCATGATCGAGTCCGTGCTCGACCAGGACTACCGCCATCTGCACCGCCATGGCAACTGGCTGGAGCGTTCGGTGGTGGTGCTGGGTGCGATGGAGGCCACGCTCACGCCGCTGATGGAGCAGATCGAGCGCGATCACGAAGTCAAGGTGTTCAGCCTGCCCAGCGTGGACCACCCAGAGTTTGGTCGGCACATCGAACTGGGCGTCAAGGGCGCGCCGCGCGCCGTGGCGTCGGCGTTCGCGGACTTGTTGACCGGACTCGGTGCCCATCGGGCCCAGCTCGGCCCTGAAATGGTGCGCTGAAGGATTGCACCAATGCGGTGCTTGTTGATTTTGCACTGAAATTGTGCTTCGGCTGCACGGAAGCCTGGGTCGGCTGGCCGCTTCTTCCTGCACGGTTCCGCACGGTTTCGCTTTTGGCCTGCGGTTCACCCGAATGTGTGCATGGGCTGCGTGATAATCACCCGGGGAGTACAAACCCCGCCGCCGATGGCAGCCGTCCTTGCGCGCGCAATGGCACAAATTCTGCTTGGTACGATTGACCTTTTTCCAACCCACTCATCCAGCTACAGGAGTATTTGATGGCCAAGACCGTCGCAGACGTGATGCAAATGGTGCAAGACAACGAAGTCAAGTTTGTTGACTTCCGCTTCACCGACACCCGTGGTGCCCAGCAGCACACCACCGTGCCGGTGTCGCACTTCGATGAAGACAAATTCATTTCTGGACACGCGTTCGACGGCTCGTCCATCGCGGGCTGGAAGGGCATTGAAGCCTCGGACATGCAGCTGATCCCCGACCCGAACACGGCCAACATCGATCCGTTCTACGAAGAGACCACGCTGATCCTGACCTGCGACGTGCTCGAACCTGCCGATGGCAAGGCCTACGACCGCGATCCGCGCTCCATCGCCAAGCGTGCCGAGGCCTACCTCAAATCGTCCGGCCTGGGCGACACCGCCTTCTTCGGACCGGAGCCCGAGTTCTTCCTGTTCGACGGCGTGCGCTGGAGCACCGCCCCGGGCCACACCTTCTACGAAATCGAAGAATACGAAGCGCCCTGGAACAAGGGTGCCAAGCTCGAAGGCGGCAACCGCGGCCACCGTCCCACCACCAAGGGCGGCTACTTCCCGGTGCCCCCGGTCGACAGCACGCAGGACATGCGCGCTGAAATGGCCCTGATCCTCGAGTCGCTGGGCATTCCGGTGGAGGTGTTCCACCACGAAGTGGCGGGCGCAGGCCAGAACGAAATCGGCACCCGCTTCAGCACCCTGGTGCAGCGTGCCGACTGGACCGTACTGCAGAAGTACGTGGTGCACAACGTCGCCAATGCCTACGGCAAGACGGCGACCTTCATGCCCAAGCCCTACGCCGGTGACAACGGTTCCGGCATGCACGTGCACCAGTCGGTCTGGAAAGACGGCAAGAACCTGTTCGCTGGCGACGGCTATGCGGGCCTGTCCGAATTCGCGCTGTACTACATCGGCGGCATCATCAAGCACGCGCGTGCCCTGAACGCCATCACCAACCCCGGCACCAACTCCTACAAACGTCTGGTGCCGCACTTCGAAGCCCCGGTGAAGCTGGCCTATTCGGCCAAGAACCGCTCGGCCTCGATCCGCATCCCCTACGTGCCGAATCCCAAGGGCCGTCGCGTGGAAGCCCGCTTCCCCGATCCCCTGATGAACCCCTACCTGGGCTTCTCGGCGCTGCTGATGGCCGGTCTGGACGGCGTGGAAAACAAGATCCACCCGGGCGAAGCCGCCACCAAGGACCTGTACCACCTGCCGCCGGAAGAAGACAAACTGGTGCCGACCGTGTGCCACAGCCTGGACATGGCGCTGGACCATCTGGACAAGGACCGCGCGTTCCTGACCAAGGGTGGTGTGTTCACCGACTCCATGCTCGACGCCTACATCGAGCTGAAGATGGGCGAAGTCAACCGCGGCCGCATCGAAGTGGCCCCGGTCGAGTACGACATGTACTACAGCCTGTGATGCCGGCCCCGGCGCAGGCCGGGCCAGGGCCAGGCAAGTCCACAGACGCTGTGGGCTTGCAACAAAAGGGACGGCGCAAGCCGTCCCTTTTGCATCTTGTGCGGCTAATTCGCCACCCCAGGCCGACGCTCAGGCACTTTTGCAGGGGTTTTCGGTCATACTGAAAATCGATGAACACGCGCCCCAGGCGCCCGGAGAAATTGTGCTTTTGTCCACCATGCCCCTTCACGCGATCCGCTGGTTCACTGCTTGTGTGGTGGGTCTGTGCAGCGTCCAGGCGCTGGCCCAGGAACGCATTTACCGCTGCCCTGGCAAGCCGGTCGAATACATCAACAACGCCGAAATCGCGAAATCCCGGGGCTGTACCCTGATGGATGGCGGCAACATCACCATCATCCAGGGCACGGCACCACAACGCAGCGGCGAGGTCAAGGCCGCCAGCGCGCCCAGACCGGCCAGCTCCACACCGCCCACCCGCAGCAGCGGCGAGCGCATCGATTCGGGCGAACAGCGGGCCCGCGACAGCGATGCGCGCGCCATTCTGGAGTCTGAACTGCGCAAGGCCGAAGAGCGTCTGGCGCAGGCGCAAAAAGCCTATGCCAACGGGGCGCCCGAGAAGGAAGGCATTGAGTCGCGCAACCACCAGCGTTACCTGGACCGGGTGGCCGAACTCAAGGCGGCGCTCGCCCGCGCCGAGAGCGACGTGTCCGGCATCCGCCGCGAACTCGGTCGTTTCGGTGGTTCGACTGGCGCCACCGGAACTGCCGCAAAATAAGCGGCTTGAAAAAGCCCACACCTCCCCCAACCCCCGCGTCCGCCAAGCTGTCCGCAGCGCAGCGTTTCCAGTCCCTTGATCTGCTGGTCACCCTGGTGGCCGTGGTCGCTTCCGACGGTGCCGTGCTGTACGCCAACGCGGCGCTGGAAGACGCGCTGGGCATGTCCCGGCGCAGCATCACCGGCTCCTTGCTGCAGGATGGCTTCACCGAACCGTCGCTGTTGCAAAACGCGCTCAGTGGCGCCAGCAGCAACGAGTTCGCGGCTCTGCGCTACGACGCCTGGCTCAGACGGGTTTCGAACGAGCCGTGCCGGTGCACGTGGTGGTGGCACAGACCGAAACCCCTGGCGAAATCATCGTCGAGCTGCTGCCGCTGGAGCAGCAGACGCGCCAGGAGCGCGAGGAGCGCCTGATCGACCAGGCGCAGGCCAACAAGGAACTGATCCGCAACCTGGCGCACGAGATCAAGAACCCGTTGGGGGGCATCCGCGGCGCGGCGCAATTGCTGGAGCTGGAGCTCGACAACAGGCAGCTGACCGAATACACGCAGGTCATCATCCACGAGGCCGACCGCCTGCAATCGCTGGTGGACCGCCTGCTGGCGCCGCACCGCCGCCCGCACGTGGTGGGCGATGTGAACATCCACGAGGTGTGCGAGCGTGTGCGTTCCCTGATCGTGGCCGAATTTCCAAAAGGCTTGCGGGTGGTGCGCGACTATGACATTTCGATCCCCGAGTTCCGTGGGGACCGCGAGCAGCTCATCCAGGCCGTGCTCAACATCGCGCACAACGCCGCGCACGCGTTGACCGAGCGCATCGCGGCGGGCGATGCGCAGATCACCTTGCGCACGCGGGTGGGTCGGCAGCTCACGTTTGGCAAGCAGCGCTATCGCCTGGCACTGGAATTGCATGTGATCGACAATGGGCCCGGCGTACCGGACTCGATCAAGGACCGCATCTTTTTCCCGCTCGTGTCGGGACGCGATGGCGGCTCCGGCCTGGGGCTGACGCTGGCGCAAACCTTCGTGCAGCAACACCACGGTCTGATCGAGTGTGAGAGCGTGCCGGGTCAGACGGATTTCAAGATCCTGATTCCATTGCCTTGACCAGAAAACACACTCGCCACTGAAGGGAACCGCCGCACATGAAGCCGATCTGGATAGTGGATGACGATCAATCGATCCGCTTCGTGCTGGAGAAAGCCTTGCTGCGCGAGAACCTGCCCACGCGCAGTTTCACCAACCCGCAGGAAGTCCTGAAGGCACTGACCGACACGCCCGAGAGCGAGGGTCCGCAGATACTGGTGAGCGACATCCGCATGCCGGGTGGCTCGGGCCTGGACCTGCTGGAGAAGGTGAAGGAAAAGCTGCCCGGCCTGCCGGTCATCATCATGACCGCGTTCTCCGATCTGGACAGCGCGGTCTCGGCCTTCCAGGGTGGGGCCTTCGAATACCTGCCCAAACCGTTTGACCTGCCCAAAGCGGTGGAGCTGATCCACCGCGCGGTGGAAGAAAGCCAGCGCGAGGAAGTGGCCGAAGAGCGCATGACGGCGGCGCCCGAGATGCTCGGTCAGGCGCCTGCCATGCAGGACGTGTTCCGGGCCATCGGTCGCCTGTCGCAAAGCAACGTGACGGTGCTGATCACCGGCGAGTCCGGCTCGGGCAAGGAGTTGGTGGCGCGCGCGCTGCACAAGCATTCACCGCGTGCCGGTGGACCTTTCGTGGCCATCAACACCGCAGCGATTCCCAAGGACCTGCTGGAGTCCGAACTCTTCGGGCATGAGCGTGGCGCCTTCACGGCGCGCAGACCATGCGCCGCGGCCGCTTCGAGCAGGCTGATGGCGGCACGCTGTTCCTCGACGAGATCGGCGACATGCCGTTCGATCTGCAGACCCGTTTGTTGCGGGTGCTGTCCGACGGGCACTTTTACCGCGTGGGCGGTCACAGCGCCGTCAAGGCCCATGTGCGCGTGATCGCCGCCACGCACCAGAACCTGGAGCAGCGCGTCAAGGAAGGCGGGTTCCGCGAGGATTTGTTCCACCGCCTCAACGTGATCCGCCTGCGCCTGCCGGCGCTGCGCGAGCGGCGCGAAGACGTGCCCATGCTCACGCGCTTCTTTCTGCAGCAAAGCGCCAAGCAGCTGGGCGTGGAGCCCAAGCGCATTTCGGAAGCCGCGCTGCGGCTGCTCGGCAACTTTGACTTCCCGGGCAATGTGCGCCAGCTGGAGAACGTCTGCCACTGGCTGACGGTGATGGCACCGGCCCAGATGGTCGAGGTGAAAGATCTTCCGCCCGAGGTGCTGGCCCTGGCGGGAGCGGTGCCGTTGGATAGCGCTGCGCTTGTCACCATGCCGCAGCTGCCCGCGCCAACCACCTGGATCCCTCCAGCGGTCTCGGCGCCTGTGGCTCAGCCCTCTGCCGCCACACCCGAAGTGGCTGCGGTGGTGGCCGCTTCAACCGGCGTTGAAACGACCTGGGAGACCGGTCTTCAGGTTGAGGCCCAGGCACTCTTGGAGGCGGGGCGCACCGATGTGTGGGACGTGCTGACCCAGCGCTTCGAAACCTGTCTGATCCAGACCGCGCTGGCCAACACCCGGGGGCGCCGCATCGAGGCGGCGCAGAAGCTGGGTATCGGCCGCAACACCATCACCCGCAAGATTCAGGAATTGAACTTGGAGTGACCCCTGCGGCGCTTTGCGCCACCCCCTGGAAGGGGGCAACACCAGCGGCCCGGCGAAGGTTCTGCGGTGTTTCTGGGTCGCTACCCCTCAGGCTCGTTGGGGCTGACTTCAAGCGATGCTCAGCACCACCGGTGCGTGGTCGCTGGGGCGTTCGTTCTTGCGCGGCGCCACGTCCACCGCGCAGGCTGTGGCACGGGCTTTCAGGGCTTCGCTGATCAGGATGTGGTCGATGCGCAGGCCGCGCTTGCGGCGGAAGGCGAACTCGCGGTAGTCCCACCAGCTGTAGTTCTTCTCGGGCTGCGGGAACAGGCGCACCGCATCGGTGAGTCCCAAAGCGATCAGTGCTTGCAGGTGGTTGCGCTCCTCGGTGGTGCAGTGGATGGTCTCGCGCAGGCCTTGCGGGTCCCACACGTCGAGGTCGTCGAAAGTGATGTTGTAGTCGCCCATGAGCACGAGTTGCGGGTGTTGCGCCAGCTCGGCGCGCACCCACTCGCGCAGCGCATCGAGCCAGCGCATTTTGTAGGCGAATTTGTCGCTGCCGGGTTCCTGCCCGTTCGGGAAGTACGCGCCGATCACGCGCACGCCGGCGATGGTGGCGCACAGCACGCGCGACTGTTCGTCATCAAAACCCGGGATGTTCTTCATCACATCGGTGGCTGGCGCCTTGCTCAGCAGCGCCACGCCGTTGTAGGTCTTCTGTCCGAACCATTGCGCCTGGTAGCCGATGTCGGTGAAGGCCTGCGCCGGGAACTTGTCGTCGGCGAGCTTGAGTTCCTGCAGCGCCAGCACGTCCACCGGGTGGGTGGCCAGCCAGTCCAGCACCTGGGGCAGGCGCACGTTGAGGGAGTTGACGTTCCAGGTGGCGAGTTGCATGGTGTCAGACCGAGCGTGTGTAGGTGACAAAGGCGAACGGCAGACCGCTGGCGGCGATGTGGCTTTCGCGCGCGGTCTCGTGCCATTCGGGCCCCAGGATGGGCGCCAAGGCATCGCCCTCGAAGTCGCGCGCGATCTCGGTCACCACCACGGTGTGTGCCAGCGGCAGCGCCTGCGCGTAGACCTGCGCGCCGCCGATCACCCAGGCGTCGCTGCCCGCAGGGCACAGTTGGCGGGCGGCTTCGAGAGAGTTCGCGCCCGCAGCACCTTCGGCGGCCCAACCCGCGTCCCGCGTGAGCACGATGTTCAGCCGACCGGGCAGGGGGCGGAACTTCGGCGGCAGCGAATCCCAGGTCTGGCGGCCCATGATGACCGGGCAGCCCAGGGTGCTGCGCTTGAAGTGCGCCAGGTCCTCCGGCAGGTACCAGGGCAGCTGGTTGTTGCGGCCGATCACGCCGTTCGCGGCGCGGGCATAAATCAGGTGCAGGCGGGCGGGTTTGTGTTCAGGCATCGGGCGATTGTGCCGTGCCCGGTCGCCGCCGCAGGGCGCCGGGGGGCAGCAGCACGCTGGCGATGGCCACCATCACGAAGCCCATGGCCAGCCAGTCCTGCCAGTGCGGCACCTCACCAGTGATGAAGGTGGCACTGAGCGTGCCCACCAGCGGGATCGCCATCACGCTCATGGCGCTGGTGGCGGGCGGCAGGTCGCGCGCCATGCCGAACCAGATCAGCTGCGCGAAGCCGTAGTTGATGAGCACGCCGTAGGCCAGGCTGATCCACATCATGGGCGTGAAGCGGGTCGGCTGCGGCAGCGGTTCGAGCGACAGCGCGAGCGCCCACAAGACGAAACTGCCCAGCAGCAGCATCCAGACCGTGACCACCAGCGGCGAGAGCGTGAGGTGGGCGCGGCGGAACATCAGCGTGCCCAGCGCCCAGGAGATGGCGGCGCCCAGCATCCAGGCCACGCCGGTGGGCCGGCCGGTGAGTCGCTGCAGCTCGTGCCACAGCAGCAGGCCGATGGCCACACTCACGCACAGCACCGCCAGCCGCACGCGCGGCGTGATGCGCTCGCCGAAAAAGGCAGCACCGATCAGCACGGTGAAGATCGGCATGGTGAAGCCCAGGATGGCGGCGCGGCCCGAGGCCAGCTCCTGCACGCCGAAGATGGACAGCGTGTGCCAGCCCAGCACATTGGGCAGGCCGAGCGCGGCAATGACCAGCCATTCACGCCCCACCGGTTTCATGCGCTCGCCCTTGGCCGCCACATAGACAAACAGCCAGGCCGCTCCCAGCAGCATGGTGCTGGCGCGGAAATACAGCGGGCTGAGTTGCTGCAGCGAGAGCTTCATCATGGGCCAGTTGACGCCCCACATGAGCGTGAGGGCCAGCAGCGCCCAGAGCTGGCGGCGGGAGATCATCAGAAAATGCTCAAACCGCGACGGGTGCCTTGATCGCCGGATGGCACTGATAGCCGAGCACCTCGAAGTCCTCGTAGGCGTAGTCGAAGATCGAATCAGGCTTGCGCTTGATGTTCAGCGTCGGGTAGGCGAAGGGCTGGCGGCCCAGTTGCAGTTCCACCTGTTCGACGTGGTTGTCGTAGATGTGGCAGTCGCCGCCGGTCCAGATGAAATCCCCCACATCCAGGTCGCACTGTTGCGCCAGCATGTGGGTCAGCAGCGCGTAGCTGGCGATGTTGAACGGAACGCCGAGGAAGATGTCGGCGCTGCGCTGGTAGAGCTGGCAACTGAGTTTGCCCTTGCCGCCGGGCTCGGTGGCGGGCGCCACGTAGAACTGGAAGAACGCGTGGCAGGGCATCAGCGCCATCTGGTCCAGGTCGGCCACGTTCCAGGCGCTGACGATGATGCGGCGGCTGTCCGGGTTGGTCCTGAGCTGTTTGACCACCTCGCTGATCTGGTCGATGTGGCCGCCGCCGGGCCTGGGCCAGTTGCGCCACTGCACGCCATAGACGGGCCCGAGTTCGCCGTCGGCGCGCGCCCATTCGTCCCAGATGGTGCAGCCGCGTTCCTGTAACCACTTCACGTTGCTGTCGCCACGCAGGAACCACAGCAGCTCGACGATGATGGCCTTGAGAAAGACCTTCTTGGTGGTCACCAGCGGGAAGCCTTCGCTCAGGTCGAAGCGCATCTGGTGGCCGAACACGCTGCGGGTGCCGGTGCCGGTGCGGTCGCCTTTGCGCACGCCGTTTTCAAAGACGTGGCGCACGAAGTCTTCGTACTGGGAGCGGACGGGGCGAGCGGGCGAGGCGGGCATGGGGACGGTGGGAAAGCTGCGGAACCCGCTATTGTGGAGCAGGCCCGGGCGGACCCGCAGCGCGGCGGTGCAAAGCCGCCAGCCTCAGGACTGCGGGCGGCTGGCGATGCGCGGGAGCACGGGCGAGGGCGCCGAAACGCGCGCGTCGAAGGGGTGGTGCGGCAGGTTGAACACTTCCTGGATGCGCCGCACGTACCCCTGGGTCTCGGGATACGGCGGAATCCCCTTGAAGCGCTCGACCGCGCCTTCGCCCGCGTTGTACGCCGCCACCGCCAGCTGCACATCGCCCTTGAAGTAGGCCAGCAGCCAGCGCAGGTAAGCCAGGCCGCCGCGGATGTTCTGCTCCGGGTCCAGCGGCTGGATCACCTTGAAGCGGGCGGCGGTCTCGGGGATCAGCTGCATCAGGCCCTGGGCGTTTTTGGGGGACACGGCCTGCGGATCGAAATTCGATTCGGCCCGGATCACCGCATAGGCCAGGCCCGGGTGCACGCCGTACTGCGGCGCCAGCCGCTGCACGATGGCCATGATCTGTTTCTTCTGCGCCGTGTCGATCAGGGTCTTGTACCGGTTGGTGGCCACCTCATGGGCCGCCTTGGCAGCCGCTGCGGCCTCTGCCGCCTGGGCGGCGGCCTGCAATTCGGCCTGGCGCTGCGCTACTTCAGCCTCGGCCTGCACGATGCAGGGCGGCTTGGCGGTCTGGCTGCCGACCAGGCGCAGCATGTTGCGCGACACTTCGTCGCCAAGCCCGGCGGCCTGCTGGAACAGGTAAGCCGCGAAGGCGTCGTTGCGCGCCACGCCGCGCCCGTTGGTGTAGATCCAGCCCATGCGGTAGAGCGCCTGCGCGTCACCCGCCAGCGCGGCCTTGCAGTACAGGTCCAGGGCGACCCCGATGTCGCGCGCCACGCCGCTGCCGTGTTCGTGGGCCAGCGCCTGCTCGCGCCAGAGCCGGGCCGGATCGTCGGTGCTGGCCGCAGCGGGCAGCGCCAGCGCCAGCAGCGTGGCTGCGCAGCACAGGTTGCGGTGCAGGGAGTTCATCACAGCTGTATGACGCGTCCGGGGTTGAGGATGTTCTGGGGGTCCAGGGCCTGTTTGATGGCGCGCATCAGGCCGAGGGCGACCGGGTCTTTGTAGGTGCGCAATGTGTCCACCTTCAGGCTGCCCACGCCGTGCTCGGCGCTGATGGAGCCATGGTAGCGCGCCACGGCGTCGAACACCAGTGTGTTCACGCGCTTCTCCATCTTCAGGAGGAAGGTCTTTGGGTCGTCATTGACTGGAGCCTGCACGTTGTAGTGCAGATTGCCGTCGCCCAGGTGGCCGAAGTTCACCAGCCGCACACCCGGAAATTGGCTCTGCAGCAGGGCACCGGTCTCGGCGCAGAAGGCCGGGATGCGCGAGACCGGGATGCTGATGTCGTGCTTGATGTTCAGGCCTTCTGCGGCCTGCGCCAGCGGGATGCTTTCGCGGATGTGCCAGAGCGCGTGTGCCTGCCCCAGGTTTTCGGCCACCACCGCGTCGCTCACCACGCCGTTCTCGAACGCGGTTTCCAGCAGCCGTTCGAACTGGGTGCGGGCGTGTTCTTCGGACTCGCTGTCGCTGTTCTCCAGCAACACACAGTACGGCGTGCCTTCCCACAGCGGCACACGCTGCTGCGGGAAGTGCTTCACCACCAACCCGAGCGCGAACTGCCCCATGGCTTCAAAGCCGGTCAGGCCGGCGCCCAGGTGCTGGTGCGCCAGGCCGAGCAGGGCCACGGCGGCGTCCAGGCTGGGCACGGCGGCCCAGGCGGTGAGCCGTGCGGCGGGCAGCGGGTAGAGCTTCATGGTGGCCGCCGTGATGATGCCCAGCGTGCCTTCACTGCCAATGAGGAGGTCGCGCAGGTCGTAGCCGGTGTTGTCCTTGCGCAGACCATGCAGGCCGTTCCACAGCTCGCCCTGCGCGGTCACCACTTCCAGGCCCAGGCACAGTTCGCGCGCGTTGCCGTAGCGCAGCACCTGGGTGCCGCCGGCGTTGGTGGCCAGGTTGCCACCAATGGTGCAACTGCCTTCGGCCGCGAGCGAGAGCGGGAACAGGAACCCTGCTTTTTCAGCCGCGTCTTGCAGGGACTGCAGCACGCAGCCGGCGTCCACCGTCATGGTGAGGTTGGCGCCGTCGAGGGCGCGCACGCGGTTCATGCGGGTGAGGGACAGCACCACCTGGGTGCCGCTGGCGTCGGGCACCGAGCCCACCACCAGCCCGGTGTTGCCGCCTTGCGGCACGATCGACACCCCGGCGGCGGC
>PNMN01000019.1 GCA_013823655.1 Comamonadaceae bacterium
ATGATCAGCTCAGGCTTTTCTTGAGCCACTCGGCAAAGGCGGCGCACTCCCAGCGGTCCATGGTGCCGGTGCGCCAGCACAGGTGGTGGGCGTGCGGGCTGGGCACGCGACGTTCGTACAGCGGTACCAGCGTGCCGTGCTCCAGCCAGGGTGCGGCCAGTTTGAGCCGCACCAGCGCCACGCCCATGCCGGCGGCGGCGCCGTCGCACATGAGGCCGATGTCGTTGAACTGGGAGCCGTCCACCGGCTCGGGCCAGTCCAGGTTGTGCGCCGCGAACCAGGTGCGCCAGGGCTCCAGCGGGCTGCGCAGCAGCGGCACGCCTTCCAGGTCTTCCGGGGCTTCGAACGGGCCGTGCTCGCGCGCAAACGCGGGGGAGGCCAGCGGCGTCACCTCGTCCTTCATCAGGCAGACGTGTTCCACGTCGGCGTAGCGCCCGGTGCCGAAGCGCACCATCAGGTCGGCGTCTTCGGCCACCACGTCCAGCAGCGGGATGCTGACCTGCAGCGTGAGGTCGATTTCCGGATAGGCCTCGCTGAACTGCTTCAGACGCGGCAAGAGGATGGAGCGCGCGAAGGTCGGCGTGACCGCCAGCCGCAGCTTGCGCCGCCCGGGCGTGGCGGTGTGGCTGGGAAATTTCTGCAACGAGGCCAGGCCTTCGCGCACATGGGCCAGGTACTCGCTGCCTTCGGTGGTCAACGAAAAATCGGCCCGGCCAAACAGCTTGGTGCCGAGCACCTGCTCCAGCTGCTTGATGCGGTGGCTCACCGCGCTGGGCGTGACGCACAGCTCCTCGCTGGTCTGCGTCACGCTGCGCAGGCGCGCCAGCGCTTCAAACGTCAGCAGACACTGAATCGGTGGGATGCGAATCGTCACGATGTCACCTCACACGCAGCGCTTGAAGGGATGCGATCCAGGCACGACGCGCACGGCCGCCCCGAAGCGGACGTGCGCCCCCCAGTGGGGGGAGGCTGCCTGCAAGGCAGCATCGGGGGGCGTTCTGTTCTTCACTTGAAGACCACGGTCTTGTGGCCGTTCAGCAGCACCCGGTGTTCGCTGTGCCACTTCACGGCGCGGGCCAGTACCTGGCTCTCGGTGTCGCGGCCCAGGGCGGTGAGGTCTTCCACCGTGTCGGTGTGGTCGACCCGGGCCACGTCCTGTTCGATGATCGGGCCTTCGTCCAGGTCGGCGGTCACGTAGTGCGCGGTGGCGCCGATCAGTTTCACACCCCGGTCGTGCGCCTGGTAATACGGTTTGGCGCCCTTGAAGCTGGGCAGGAAGCTGTGGTGGATGTTGATCGCCCGGCCCGAGAGTTCGCGGCACAGGTCGTTGCTCAGGATCTGCATGTAGCGTGCCAGCACCACCAGTTCGGCGCCTTCGCTGCGGATGATGTCGAGCTGTTTCGCTTCCGCCTGCGCCTTGGTGGCGGTGCTCAGCGGGATGTGGTGGAACGGCACGTTGTAGCTGGCCGCGAGCTGGTAGAAGTCGCGGTGGTTGCTGACGATGGCGCGGATGTCCAGCCGCAGCAGGCCGCTCTTCCAGCGGAACATCAGGTCGTTCAGGCAGTGGCCTTCCCGGCTGACGAGGATCACCGTTTTCATCGGTTCGGCCAGCGGATGCAGCTGGCACCGCATGCCGAAGGGCTCGGCGAACAGCTTGAGGTGCGTGCGCAGATCGTCCGGCGTGAGCTGGCCGCAGGTGAACTGCACCCGCATGAAGAACAGGCCGGTGTCGTGGTCGTTGTACTGGGCGGCTTCTTCGATGTTGCCGCCGCGCTCCAGCAAAAAGCCCGAGACGGCGTGCACGATGCCGGGGCGGTCCTGGCAGGACAGGGTGAGGACGTGGGTGTGGTGCATGGCGCTGCCGATTGTCGCAGGCCCGTCGCCGGTGGGCCTGCCCGTCGTTCGGGCAGTGGTGCCCCCACTTTCGGCGGGCGGTGACAGAATCCGGCATCACCCTTCAGGAGACCGCCCATGGCTTACAACGAATTCCGCATGGACAACCAGTGGTTGCCCTTCACGCCCAACCGCAGCTTCCAGAAAGACCCTCGGGTGTTTGTCGGCGCCGATGGCATGCACTTCACCACGCACGACGGCAAGCAGGTGATCGACGGCATCTCCAGCCTGTGGTGCGTGGGCGCCGGCCACAACCGCTCGTCCGTCAACGAAGCCATCAAGAAGCAGCTCGACACCCTGGACTACGCCACCGCCTTCAGCGTGAGCAACGACAAGGCCTTCCGCGCGGCCGAAATGATCGCCGCCATGGCGCCGGGCGACCTGAACAAGGTGCTGTTCTGCAACTCGGGCAGCGAGGCGGCCGACACGTCTTTGAAAGTGGCGCTGGCCTACCACCGCGCGCGCGGCGAAGGCCATCGCAACCTGTTCATTGGCCGCGAGCGCGGCTACCACGGCGTCAACTTCGGCGGCATGAGCGTGGGCGGCATCCCGGCCAACCGCAAGATGTACGGCACTTCGCTGCTGCCGCGTGTGGACCACCTGCGCTTCATCCACGATCCTGTCCATCACGCCTACATCCACAACCAGCAACCGGTGTGGAACGAAGACCTGCTGCTGGAGTTGGAACACCGCATCCTGCCGCTGCACGACGCCAGCAACGTGGCGGCGGTGATCGTCGAACCGGTGGCCGGCAGCGCGGGCTGGTACATCCCGCCGCAGGGCTACCTGAAACGGCTGCGCGAGATTTGCGACAGGCACGGCATCCTGCTGATCTTCGACGAGGTCATCACCGGCTTCGGTCGCCTGGGCACGCCGTTCGCGTCCGACTACTACGGCGTGATGCCCGACATGCTGAACTTCGCCAAGGCCGTCACCAACGGCGTCATCCCGCTCGGTGGCGTGGTCTGCAGCGACCGCATCTACAACGCCATGATGGGCGCCCACGGCAGCGCGCCCGATCACGCCATCGAGTTTTTCCACGGCTACACCTACTCCGGCCACCCGGTGGCCTGCGCCGCGGCCATCGCCACGCTCGACCTGTTCCGCGAAGAGAACCTGTTTGCCCGCGCGGGCCAGATGGCGCCGGTGCTGGGCGACGCGATGCACAGCGCGTGCAAGGGTCTGCCGAATGTCATCGGCATCCGCAGCCTGGGGCTGGCGGCGGCGGTGGAGCTGGCGCCCATTCCCGGCCTGCCCGGCAAGCGCGCGTTCGACATCTTCCTGGACTGCTACCACCGTGGCGTGCTGGTGCGCAACGCGGGCGAGAACCTGGTGTTCGCGCCGCCCTACATCGTGGAGAAGTCGCACATCGACACCATGGTCAACGTGCTGGCCGACGCGATCGAGCGCCACGCCTGATCACCCCCGCAGGGGGGCAGCGGCCCTCAGCGCCCGAACTGCGTTTTCAGCTCGGCGCAGTGGTCGCGCGGTGGGCGCGGTGGCGTGTTCCATACGCGGTCGGCTGCTGCCGCTGTCGGGTCGGCCGGACCATCGGCCTGCGACAGCATCACCAGCACCTGCAGGGGTTGACCCGGCGGCAGGTGCAGCGGCACGCCCAGGTCGCGCCGCACGTGCTGGTTGCCGGCCACCAGCAGCACCGTCTGACCCGGCTGGATGGCGGCGAGCGCGGTGCTCGCCATGGTCTGGTCGCGCGCGATCTGGATGCGGGTCATGGGCGCCACCTGGCTCTCGGGCAGCACATGGCAATGACCCTGGCGGATGTTGTCGCGCTGCTGGCGCGGGGTGTCGGCGCTCAGCCGCTGGTCCAGCGATTCGTCGGCCATGGCCGCGCGCATCCGGGCACGGGGCAGGTTGCCGCCGAGCACCGGCACGCCGGCCCGCACCGCTGCCATGACCACCGGTCCGTAGCTGCTCCACGACCACCCACCCGGGCTCCTGGTCACCCAGTCCAGGCGCTCGCGCACCAGGCTTTCAGCGGCATCGGCTGGCAGGCCGGTGGTCTGGCGGCCCTGCTCGGCCATCTCGATCACCAGCGCCGCCAGCTCCCCGCGCTGCGCCAGCAACCGCACCGTGGCCCGCTGCAGTTGCTGGTGTTCCGGCGCGTCGTGCTGTTCGCCGAGCAGCAACAGCGGCGTCGGCAGCAGGTCGTCCAGGGGGGGTGGCGCCTGCCCGGCTGGCTGAGCGCACCCGGCCAGCCAGAACAGCGGCGCCAGGGTGGCCGCGATGGCGGCGCTCCGACGGTTCATGTGCCCACCATGCGATTGCCCCGCCGGGCCCAGAAACACAAAGCCCGGCGGGTGCCGGGCCGAGCGAGCGCCAGAATCGGGGGGCACGGCGAAACCCCCCCCGGTTTCAGTGCATGACCACCGGCATCTGCGCCAGCGTGGCATAACCTTCCAGCGTGTCTTCGACTTCTTCCTGGGAGGGCATGTTTTGCTGCCAGGCGGTGATCTGGATCTGGAACATCTCGGCCCAGGAGCCGTCCAGGTAGACCTCCTTGCCCGAGCGCTTGTCCACGATTTCAAAACCGTGGCGCGGGATCTGGGGGCCTTCGTCGGTCACGAGCTCGCCCTCGACGGGCGCGTTGGCCAGGATGTGGACCACGGCAAAGGCATCGGAGTCGTAGAGCATGTGCATGGTTTCAATATCCTTCAAAACAAGAAACCGGTGTTCCTGTGGGTCTTATATCGGTAAATCGCTGGGCCACTTCAGCCCGTCTGTGTTTTTAGATGGGCCTGGCACCAGAAGTTTCAAGATGCGTGTGTTTTTGGGCACAGTTCTTCGCTTCAGGGCGGCAGCTGACGCAATTGCTGATCGGCCATGTCGCCGTTGTGCTCGGTGATGCGGATGCGCACCGGCAGGTGCTGCAGTGCCGGGGCCAGCCAGATGTCCACCGTGCTGTCGAATTCCCGGCGGGGCGGGCGCGTGAGGCGGCGCGCGGTCACGCTGCCCGCAGGCAGTGCCAGGGTTTCTGGCGGGCCGACCTGGAACGACCAGGTTTGCGCGTCACCGGTGCCCGCCACCTGCAGCCGCAGCATCTGCCCGGCAGGGTAGCCGTCGGGCTGGGCCTGGAACAGGGCGGCGAGCTGCAGAAACACCGAGAGCCGGTCCTGCGCGCCCGGCTCCAAGGGCGTGTCGGGCGCGTTGCTGCTGTAGCGGATGCGCTGCCCGGCGTGGTCGAAGTGGGTGGCCTTTTCGGTGCCGCGGCGTCGGTCGCCAAAGCGCTCGGGCACCAGACCCTGCGCGTTCAGGTGGCCGCTGCTGGTTTGCACCCGACGGCCCACCAGAAAGGCGCTGATCTCCAGTTCGGCGCTGTAGCGCGTGCCGTTGGGTTGCCAGCGCAGGTGCGCTTCGGCGCTGTAGCGCAGGCCTTTGGCGTGACCGGACACCTCGTACAGCAAATCCGCCGCGCCTGGGGGGCTGGCGGGTGGCAGCGCGGGCTGGGGCGGCGCGCTCGATGCGCCAGGGTGTGGCGCAGCGGCCAGCAGCGTGTCGCCCGGTGCCTGCGCGGGTGGCGTGTCGATGGGCGGCGTGTCCACCGGGACGGCTTCGCTGAGGGTCGGGCTGGCCGGTGTCTCGGCAGGGGCGGGCGAGGCCGTGGTCTCGCTCGGATCGCTGGGCGCGGGCGTGGCGTTGGCAATCGGGATGGGTGGTGGGCGGGGTGCATCCGCATCCGCCGCCGCAGCGGGCTGGGCGGGTCGAGGGCGCACGGCGGGCGCAGGCCGGGTGGTGTCGGTCTGGGGCTGGGGGGCGGGCACGATCCAGCGCACGCTGCTGATGGTGACGGCGGTCGCCGGTGCGCTGGCATTGCGCGCCATGGCCTGCCGCCCGGCTGGCTCCGGCAGCGGCGCCAGCCCGGGCGGCGCTGCGGTGCCCGGGCTGGCGGGCCAGACTGGCCCGCCGCCCGCCAGCAGCCAGAGATGGAGCAGCAGAACACCTGCGGTGATCCACAGCAAAGCGCGCCAGCGCGGGGGGGCTTGTCCAGTGGCTGGCATGGCTTCAGCCGGGCGGGTGGTGCCCCAGGTCGGCGCTCAGTTGGCGTGCGCAGCGCTGCAAGGCCAGGGCGGGCGGGCTGCTCCAGGTGGTGTCCAGCGTCGCCACCGAGCCGAGCAGCACCAGACCCAGCGCCAGCCGACCCTGCGCGTCGAACACCGGGGCGCAGAAACCACCCACGCCCGGCAGCAGGCTGTGCACCACGCGGCCCAGGCCGTGCGAGCGGGTTTGATCGAGCATCGCCTGCACCGCTTGCGGCGTTTGCGGCACATCGGTCAGCGGCGCGCCGGTCGGTGGCAGTTTTTTCAGGCGCGCGAGCTCGTCGCGGATCATGGGCGCGATGCGCTCGGCATCGCGCCCCTCGCCGCCCATGAAGGCGGCAAAGCAGCGCCCGGTGGCCGAGGTCAGCAGCGGCATCACGTCGCCCAGCCGCAGCGTGACCGGCACCGACTGCGGCGCCTCGGTCCAGTGCACCATGGTCGGACCCTGGTTGCCCCAGACGGCGATGGCCAGTGTGTGGCCGGTCTCTTGCAGCAGCCCGACGACGCGCTCGCGCGCGAGCTTCACCGCGTCGATGCGCGACAGGCTGGCCAGGCCCAGGCGCAGCGCGGCGGGGCCGAGGTCGTAGCGGGTGCTCACCGGGTCCTGCACCACTAGGCCCATGCGCTGGAAGCTCACCAGGTAGCGGTGCGCCTTGGCCGCGCTCATGCCTGCGGCCGCAGCCAGATCGCGCAGCATCAGGGCGCCGGGCGCGTTGGACAAGGCATTGAGCAGTTCGAAACCCACCTCCACCGACTGGATGCCCGCGCGCAGGTGCTCGCTGCCCTCGATCGGCGCGGTCGTGGCTTCGGTGGCGGTGGTTTTGGCAACGGGCATGGGTGACGGGTATCTGGGTTGGGGGGCTGCGCAGCGTGCGGTTTCCCGCCATCCGGGCAGGTTTCGGCGTGCGGCCCGGCGTTGGACTAAAATCCTAAAATTACGAATAGGTTAATTGGTTTCACTATTCGTAATTTGAACGGTTCCGGTCCGGGCAGAATCCAACCTTTCACCCCATTTGCGGCAGCAGGAGACACGCATGAAACTCGCCACATACAAAGACGGCTCGCGCGACGGACAGCTGGTGGTGGTCTCGCGCGACCTGAGCACGGCCCATTATGCGACCGGCATCGCCCACAAGCTGCAGCAGGTGCTGGACGACTGGAACTTCCTCGCGCCCCAGCTGCACGACCTGTACGTGACGCTGAATCAGGGCAAGGCGCGCCACGCTTTTCCGTTCGACCCGACGCTGTGCATGGCACCGCTGCCGCGCGCCTACCAGTGGGCCGATGGCTCGGCCTACATCAACCATGTGGAGCTGGTGCGCGCCGCGCGCCACAGCGAAGTGCCCGCCACGTTCTACACCGACCCGCTCATGTACCAGGGCGGCAGCGACGACTTCATCGGTCCCTGCGACGACGTGGTGGTGCCCAGCGAAGAGTTCGGCATCGACTTCGAGGCCGAGATCGCCGTCATCACCGGTGACGTGCCCATGGGCGCCACGCCCGAGCAGGCGCTGGACGGCGTGCGCCTGCTGATGCTGGTGAACGACGTGTCGCTGCGCCACCTGATCCCGGCCGAGCTGGCCAAGGGCTTCGGCTTTTTCCAGAGCAAGCCCGCCAGCGCCTTCAGCCCGGTGGCGGTCACGCCCGACGAGCTGGGCGACGCCTGGACCGGTGGCCGCGTGCACCTGACGCTGCAGAGCACCTGGAATGGCCGCAAAGTCGGCATGTGCGAGGCCGGCCCCGACATGACGTTCCACTTCGGCCAGCTCATTGCCCACCTCGGCAAGACACGCAACGTGCGCGCCGGCTCCATCATCGGCAGCGGCACCGTGAGCAACCGCTGTGTGGAAGTGGACGGCAGGAAAGAATGGCCCAAGGGTTACAGCTGCATCGCCGAAAAACGCTGCATCGAGACCATCCTCGACGGCCAGCCGAGCACCGAATTCATGAAGTTCGGCGACACCATCCGCATCGAGATGAAGGGCCAGGACGGCCAGAGCATCTTCGGCGCGATCGACCAGAAGATCGCGCCGCTGCAGACCGCCTGAACGCGGCGCGCGGGCTCGGTCTCTCAGGTCCGCACACGCCCGTCGCCGGTGAGCATGGACAGCTCGACGAAATGGGAGGCCACGTGGTCGTTGGGCCCGAAATCGACCTGAAAACCGCCGAGCGAAAAGCCCCGGATGCTCTCCAGGGCCGACACCAGCCCGTCCGTGGACGGCCTGGGCCCGGCCCGGCGCAGTCCTTCGGCGAACAGTTTGGCCGCCATGAACCCTTCCATGCTGGAGAAGTTGGCCTGGACCTGGGCGCCGCCCTCGGCGATGGCGGCGATGAACGTGCGCGCGATCAGGCGCGAGGCGCTGTATGGCGTGGGCACCACCTGCGACACCACCACGCCCGCGCCGTCCTTGCCCAGTGCGTCGGCCAGGGCCTGCGTGCCCACGAACGACACGTTGTAGAAGGTGCCGCCGTAGCCCGCCCTGCGCGCTGCGCGGATGTAGGCGGCACACGAGGCGTAGGCACTGATCTGTACCACCGCGTCGGGCTGGGCGGCATTGATGGTGGCGACCGCCCTGGCCACATCCACCGAGTTGCGCTCCACCGTGGCCACCGCGACCGGGGCCAGTTGCAGCGCCTGCAAGGCCGCTGTCACGCCGTCCAGGCCGGCCTTGCCGTAGGCGTCGTTCTGGTGGAAGACCGCGATCTTCTTCAGGCCCAGGTGGGTCAACTGTCTGACGATCAGCGCGGTCTCGTCGTGGTACGAGGCGCGCATGTGAAAGGCCATGCGGTTGAAGGGCTGGCGCAGGCTCAGCGCGCCGGTGAACGGTGCGAAGAAAGGTACCTGCGCCTTTGTGGCCAGGGGCAGGGCCGCCAGACTGGTGGGCGTGCCGATGTAGCCGAACAGCGAAAACACATCGTCGTCCAACAGCTTGCGGGTGTTTTCCGCGCAACGGTCGGGCTCGTAGCCGTCGTCCAGCGGTCGGATTTCGACCCGGTTTTGGTGGATGCCGCCTTTCGCATTGAGCTGGTCGAAGAACAGCTTGGCACCGGCGTGGAACTGGATGCCCAGCTGGGCCGCCGGCCCGCTGAACGCGGCCGACTGGCCCAGCACGATGCGGTTGGACGACTGGGCGCGCAGCGCGGGCGCCGCCAGCAGCGAGGAGCTGGCCATCAGGGCCGTGAAACGGCGGCGCGTGAGGTGTGGAGCTTGGAGCGTGGTCATGGTCTGCAGAGTGGTGGTGACGCATCGCGCGTGTCCGTACAGACCACCGAGCATAGGTGTTCGGTCATGCCGTTGATCCCCTTCGAGTGGCCGTCTGTAAGACTGTCGGTGTTTCCCCCTCTCAGGTCAGGGACATGGGTCGCCGTCGGCTGTGCATGCCCCCAGACACGCCATGCAATGCGCTCGCTCGCCGGTCCGGCGTCGGTGCCCAGTCGTCGCCCACCCCATTGGGGCGGTTTTGAAAAGAATGAAGGGGTTCAGTAGCCGGCCGGGTGCACGCCGCCCTGGGCCTGTTCGGCTTTTGCCTGGCATGCCACACAGCGCAGGGCGGTCGGATTGGCGTGCAGGCGCGCGTTGGCGATCTGCACACCGCAGTCGAGGCACAGGCCGAAACTGCCGTCGGCTATGCGCTTGAGGGCGGCATCGATGGCGACCAGCTCGGCCGACTCGCGCTCCTCCAGGGCAAACGCGAGATCGCGTTCCGCATCGGCCTGGGCCCAGTCATCGCTGGCGTTTTCGCGCGCCTCGGCGGCCGACTCGGCGCGCCCGATCCTGCCGCCGCGCTGGCCACGTATCTGTGCCAGCAACTCGGCACGCATCTGGTGCAACTGGTCGCTGAAAGTCTCGGAAATGTTCATGCTCATCGGGTGCTCCTTGTCGCAGGGAACCGGCGATGACCGATTCCGCTGAAACCATCTTGCGCCGGTATCCAGTGCCCGTGTTTGACGCAAGTCAATGGCGCCCCGGGCAGGCGATGCCCGGGAAAACACCGCCCGTTCGCCGAGCTATCCGGTCAGCGGAAGGGGCAGAATTCCCCGTTGAAATTCTTCCCAAAAATGGGGCTGCCTGCGCGCAGCCCCGAACCGGAGACCCGAATGACCCCCGTGGACTACAGCCGCTACCAGACCCTTGCCATCACCCGCCGCGGCCCTGCCGTGGACGGTGTGCCCTCGGTGCTCGACATCCAGATGCGCGCCGACGGCCCTGGTGGCAACGGCAAGCTGCCCACCGCCGGGCACGAAGGCCACTGGGAGCTCACCGAAATCTGGCGCGATGTCGGGCGCGACGACAGCGTGCGTTGCGCCGTGCTGCGCGGCAGCGGCATGGGCTTTTCCGGCGGTGGCGACCTGGCGCTGGTGCAGGACATGGCGACCGACTTCGAGGTCCGCACCCGGGTGTGGAAGGAGGCACGCGACCTGGTCTACAACGTCATCAACTGCGACAAACCGATCGTCAGCGCCATGCACGGCCCGGCGGTGGGCGCGGGGCTGGTGGCGGGCCTGCTGGCCGACATCTCCATCGCCGCCAGGAGCGCCAAGATCGTCGATGGTCACACCCGCCTGGGCGTGGCGGCCGGCGACCATGCGGCCATCGTCTGGCCACTGCTGTGCGGCCTGGCCAAGGCCAAGTACTACCTGATGCTGTGCGACCCCATCAGCGGCGAAGAGGCCGAACGCATCGGGCTGGTCTCGCTCGCGGTGGACGACACCGCGCTGCTGGACAAGGCCTACGAAGTGGCCGACCGGCTGGCCTCGGGCAGCCAGACCGCGATCCGCTGGACCAAGTACTCGCTCAACAACTGGCTGCGCCAGGCCGGCCCGGCCTTCGACACCTCGCTGGCGCTGGAATTCATGGGCTTTGCCGGTCCCGATGTGCGCGAAGGTGTGGCATCCTTGCGGGAGCGTCGCGCTCCGCACTTCGGCGTCGACCGCTGAGTGACAGAGACCCCAGAACGACCCACCAGGAGACTCCCATGAGCGACACATCGGGCAGCGGCTTCGGCAAATACGTGCCGGGTTTCGAATTCCTGCAAAACCTGGCCGGCCAGGCCGCCGGGGGCGTGGCGCAAGGCATCGGCAACAGCATCCCGCAGATGCCCAACCTGGGCAACTGGGTCGCCCCCACCTTCAACGTGGAAGACCTGGAAAAGCGCATCGAGGAACTCAAGGCGGTGCACTTCTGGCTCGACCAGAATTCCAAGGCCCTGGGCGCCACCATTCAGGCGCTCGAAGTGCAGAAGATGACGCTGGCGACGCTGAAAAACATGAACTTCAGCCTGGGCGATGTGGCCAACGCTTTGAAGATCAAGGCCGCCGACGCGGTGGCCGGTTTCACCGGCGCTGCGGCGGCTCCCGCACCCGCGCCCACGCCGTTCGCCGGTCTGGAGATTCCGCCGCGCACCTACGGCAACCCCGCCGCACCCGAGGTCGAACCGGATCTGGAGCACGAGGACGAGGACGAGGACGAGCAAGCATCCGAAGCCCAAGCCCCGCCAGCCCCCAGGCCGCGCAAGACGCCCGTGCGCAAGGCCGCTGCGCCCGCGCCCAGCGGTGGCGTGGTGGACCCGATGCAGTGGTGGGGCGCGCTGTCGCAGCAGTTCCAGAACATCGCCGCCACCGCCATGAAAGACGTGGCCAAACAGACCGCGCTGGACACCACGCGCCAGATGGCCACGGGCCTGACCGAACAGGCGGTGAAAACCGCCACCGGCATGGCCGGCAAGGCGGCCGGTACCGTGGCCCGCAACGTCGGCACCGCGGTCGGCGTGGGCAAAGCCGCAGCGCGCGCCGTGACCCGCAGTCAGAAGACCCCGCCCCGCAAGGCGACCCGATCCGCGCCCCCACCCGCTGCCCCGAAAGCCCGCCCCCGGAGCGCCGCTGCGTCAGCGCCGCGCGCGGTCGCGGTGCAGCCCCTGTCGCCCGGCGACTGGACCTTGCCCGCTGCGTTGATCCCGGGCTTGCAGCCGGTGGCGGCGCGCGCCCCCCGGGCCACACCCAAAGCGTCGGCCCGCAAGGCCACCACCCAGAAGGTGTCGGCCAGAAAAGCCGCCACACCAGCGGCCAGCGGGCGCCGCCGCTGAGAGGCTGAGAGTCGCCGATCCCCGGCCCTCCATCCGCTTCCATGGGCATGAAACGCTTCCCCTACGCCCACGCAGCCCACCCGCAGTGGCGCATGGCGGTCGCGCTGGCCCTGGCCCAGTTGCGTGCACTGATGGCGCTGCCCGCCTACGCCGCAGCGCCCTCGCTGGGGTTGCTCTACATCACCGACCACTATGCGGACCAGGCGCAAGACATTCTGGGGTGCTTGAGCGCCGAGCTGCCCGAGGTGACCGACTGGGTGGGCACGGTCGGCGTGGGCATCGCAGCCAACAACGTGGAGTACTTCGACGCGCCCGCACTCGCCGTGATGCTGTGCGATCTGAGTCCCAGCCAGTACCGGGTGTTCAGCGGTGTCGCGCCACTGTCGGCCAGCACCAGTGTGGGCGGTTTTGTGGCCCACACGGCGCTGCTGCATGCCGATGCCGAGACGCCCGATCTGGCCGACCTGATCGTTGAGGTGGCCGAACGCACCACTTCGGGCCACGTCTTTGGCGGTCTGGCGGGCAGCCGCTCGGCCAGTGTGCAGTTCGCCGCCAGCAGCGCGGGCCATCTGCGCGGCCAGGGTGCGGCCAGTGGTGTGTTCCTCGGCGGCCTGAGCGGCGTGGCTTTCGGGCCTGATGTGGACATCGTGTCGCGCGTCACCCAGGGCGCGCAGCCGGTGGACCGCGAGCGCGTCATCACCGCCGTGGACGGCAACCTGGTGCTCGAACTCGACGGCGAACCTGCGCTCGATGTGCTGCTGCGCGAGCTGGGTCTCTCGCTCGAGCACCCGCAGGCCGCCATCGAAAAGCTGCGCTCCACCCTGGTGGGCCTGACCGACCCGCAGCGCCTGCCGACCGACAAGCCGCGCCATCGCCATGCCCACGGCCAGTTCGGCGCCGAGGTGACGGTGCGCCACCTGATTGGACTGGACCCGGGGCGCCGCGGCATCGCGTTGGCCGCGTACCCGCAACCGGGTGCACGGCTCGCGTTCTGCGCGCGCCATGTGAACGCCGCGCGCGCCGACCTCGTGCGCGTGTGCAGCGAAATCCGTGAAGAGCTGGCTCCCGAGGCCGTGGGCCTGGACATGGGCACGGGCACGGGCACGGGCCTCGCTTTGCCGGACGCGCCGCCGTTGCCCTCGCGCCATATCGTGGGTGCGGTGTACGTGAGTTGCTCCGGTCGTGGGGGGCTGCACTTTGGCGCACCCAGCGCCGAGCTGCAAACCGTGCGCCGTGCACTGGGCGATGTGCCCTTGGTGGGGTTCTTTGCCAACGGCGAGATCGCGCACCAGCAGCTCTACGGCTACACCGGCGTGCTGACGGTGTTCACCGCGCCGGCGGGCATCACTGTTTCAGGTGGGCGGTGATCCCCGTTGAAGCCGCGCCTGGCGTTTGATCGGTGCGCGGCGCATCTGGGCGAATGCCTGGGGCACGCAAGCTGGTGGGCTGGACGGTCATGTCCCGGGTCCGGGGCGTGATCGGCACCACCTTGAGTTCGGTCACGCCCCCCGAGCGCGCCCGCAGCTGCTCGCAGCCACCGTCCACGGGCGGGCGATGGCGGCGGCTTTTTCCCAGCTCGGGCGCGTGAAGGGCATGCCCTTCACCGTGTTGAACGGGATCATGTTCAGGATCGCGTACTTGCCGGTGAGCAGGCGCACGATGCCGAGGTGCAGTCCACAGCGTATCGTGCGCGTCCATGGAGTGGTGTGCAAGCTGCTGCCCACAGCCCAGGCCCATGCGAGCGACGACCTGCAAGCATTGCGCAAGCACATCGACGCGGTCGATCTGCACCCCAGCAACGCGAACCGTACCTACCTGGAGCTGGAGCTGGAGCTGGAGCTGGAGCTGGAGCGGGAGTGAGGCGGCGAGACACTCAGACCGCTCGCGGTTGCCCACCCATCAACGCCAACAAAGTTGCCAGCACAACCAGGCGCGCACGCGCCGCCGTCAAGGTCTCGCCATCGAAATGTCGCAGCACCTTTTCGTCGTGTGCGGGCCCACCGTATCGCGCCGCAAAGTCTTGCTTGAGCTGCAGCGCCGATCGCCCCTCAACGGGATGTTGACGAACCTGCAACAAAAGGGATTCCAGGCAAGGCTCGCACAGCAACACATGTACCTTGGCCCGCTTGGCTGCTGTGCGGGTCCTATCGTTCCAGTCGGTATCGGCATCGAGCAGCACAGCCACCACGTCATAGGCCGCATTGATGGACTGGCGGCGCGCAAAGTCCACCACATGCGCTGCACCCTTTCCCCGCGCGTTCTTGATCGTCACCGCCACACCCGAACCGCGCTGCACGTACAGCGCCTTGAAGTGCTGCAGAAACACAACCTCGGCATCCCCTTCCCCCACCAGCAGCACGGTGCGCGCCGCCTGCCGGCGCACGGGTGGCTTGCTCACAGCTGCGGCACCGCGCCGTAGGCACCGGCCATGTACTTGGCGTAGAAGTTGTCATCGCTGCGGATGCCTTCCACGCTGTCCAGGCGCCAGGTGCTGCTCTCGTTGTCGGCGTCTTTCTCCACCAGCATCACCTGCGATTTGTGCACCAGGTTCAGCACCTCCATGGCGTGGCAGGTGAACAGCAACTGACCACCGTGCGGGTTGGTCACCGGGCTGGCAAAAAGCTCGAGGATGGGTTCGAGCATGTGCGGGTGCAGGTCGTTCTCGAACTCGTCGATCACGGCCAGACCACCCGATTGCAGCACCGGCAGCAAGCGGTGCAACAACATGAACGCACCCTGCGTGCCACTGGACTCCAGCGGAAACGGCAGTTCAAACGTCCGACCTCCCGCTGCCTGGTGCACGCCAAACGGCAACCAGAAGCGGTCCTTCTTGCCATCGGGCAAGGCGGTTTCCATCTCGCGCACCTGCACATCCTTCAAACCCAGGTCCCAGGCGGACAGCAAACGCACCAGATGCAGGCGTTGCGACTCGTCACCTGCAAAGTGGGCGGCTGCCGACGCCAGCTGGTTGGCGTCGTTGACCATGCGGCCAAACTGGTGGATGTTGCTCGCCAAATGGCTGTTCGCCAGCCGCAGCGCCAGCGGCACACCGTACTGCGCGGCGGTCGCGATCAGCGAGGCATTGGGTCGCACCTTGCGCGCTTCGGCCGGTGCAAAGCCAAAGTCCTGCTGCTTGATGTCGTAGCCCTGCGTGGCCTCATTCCACTCCCGCACGAACACATAGCGCATGCGCTCGTGCCGGGCGTAGAGCGCCTCGTGCAGCACCCGCTCGGACGTGCAGCGCAGCGTGTAGCGCATCAGGCGGCCGTCCACATCGGCATCCACCTCGAATTCGGACGCATCGTTGGCTGCGGCGGCGTGTGGGTGGAACGGCAAGGCCTGCGCCGGATCGGCCGCAAACGACTGGCGCATGAACCAGTCCAGAAACAGGATGGGCTTGAGCAGCGCCGTCTTGCCGCTGGCGTTCGGGCCGATCACCGCCATCACCGTGCTCAGACGCTCGCCCGAGCCGGCGGTGCGCGACCAAACGGCCTCGGGAACCTTGCGGTCCAGCAGCCAGGACACCTCGGCGCGTTCGCGGAAAGACTGGAAGTTGGAGAAGGCGTAACGGTGCAGCATCGGGCTATTAAATCAGTTTTCACACGTTTTTGTGTCTAAAAAATGATTTAACTTCGATTTCAGGTGCTTTTCAAGCGCCCAGACACCCGATCTGGGTGGCTCAAGACCCCGCACCAACCTCTGTGTGCACCTTGGCAAAGGTCAGGATCACCTCGCGGATCAGCCGACGCTGGGGTACCGGCAGCTTGAGGAAGGCCTCAAAGATGTCCCGGTCCTGATAGCCGATGCCGCTGTCCCAGCGGGCGCGGCGCTGCTGCACCCGCTGCGCCACCTCGCTGCCAAAGCGCAGTTGCTGCGGCGGCACGCTCAGCCATTCGGCCAGCACCAACAGCTTTTCCTGAGTGGGCAGCGTTTCACCGCGCAACCAGCGGCGCACGCCGTGCAGCGTCATGGGTTTGCCCCAGTAGCGGGTATTGAACTCGCGCTCCAGCACCACCGGGCGGGGCTCGTAGCCCGCCGCCCTCATGGCCTCACGTAACCGATCCGCAAACTGAAGCTTGGCATTTTCCATTTCGCCACGCTAGGAACAGGCCGAAGCGCTCAAGTAACATGGCCGAATAGTTACGTAAAAACGTACTTTTCAGTTACGTGAAACAGTTCCCCTCCCCATGCCCAAATCCCTGCTCGAACAGCTGCCCGAGATCGTCGCCAACGGGCGCAAACAAGCCGAAAAAATCCTGGAGGGACTGGAAGGCCGGCAGCGGGTGCGGCTGCAGACCCGCGAACTGGTGCTGCCCGCCCGCGACGCCGCCGCGCAAGACTGGATCACCGCGCAGAAGCGCGCCGCCCAACGCGAAGTCTTCGCCCCCGGCCAGACCAGCCTGCTGCCCAATCCGCAGGGCATGCTGGGCGATGCGTCGGCCACCCCACCCGCCGACGCGCCCTGGACCAACCGCCTGATCTACGGCGACAACCTGCTGGCCATGGCCGCGCTGCTGGCGGGCGACGAACACACGCCCAGCCTGCGCGGCAAGGTGGACCTGATCTACATCGACCCGCCGTTCGATTCCAAGGCCGACTACCGCACCAAGGTCACCCTGCCCGCCATCGCAGGTGGCTCCAATGCCCTGGAGCTGGAGCAGAAGCCCACCGTCATCGAACAGTTCGCCTACAGCGACACCTGGTCAGACGGCACCGCGTCCTACCTCGCCATGATCACACCGCGCCTGGTGCTGATGCGCGAGCTGCTGGCGGACACGGGGTCGATTTACGTGCACCTGGATTGGCATGTGGGGCACTACGTGAAGCTGGTGATGGATGAGGTGTTTGGGAAAGACAACTTCATCAACGAGATCGTATGGAAACGTTCTGAGGCGCACTCGGACTCGAACGCCTTTGGCGCCGTCCATGACGTGATCTTCTTCTATTCAAAGACACCAGAAACCATCTGGAACAAGCAGTACGTTCCCTACACAGAGGAATACATCGAAAAGCAATTCAAGTACACGGAGACAAGTACCGGACGTCGCTACAGGTCCGCAGACCTGTCCGCGTCGGGCCTTTCCGGGGGCGGCTACACATACGAATGGAATGGAATTACTCGGTCGTGGCGGTGCCCAAAACACACCATGGAACGCTACCGAGATGAGGGTCGACTGGACTACACCGGTAAAGGCTTGGTCCGGTACAAGTACTACCTCGACGAAATGCCCGGGCTCACTATCCAGTCGGTATGGACCGATGTCGGCAAGATCCACCATCTTGCCGACGAAAGAATCGACTATCAAACGCAGAAGCCTGAAGCGCTATTGAATCGAATCGTTCAGGCGTCATCGAATGAAGGCTCGCTCGTCGCAGACTTCAACGGCGGCTCAGGAACCACCGCAGCCGTCGCCGAAAAGCTTGGCCGCCGCTGGATCACCACCGACCTCGGCAAGCCCGCCGCCATGATCATGCGCAAGCGCCTGATCGATCAAGAGGCCAAGCCCTTCCTCTACCAAGCCATCGGTGACTACCAAGTCGAGGCGGCCAAGGTGGCGCTGGGCCGGGACTTCCGCATCGGTGACCTGTCCGCCATCGTGCTCTCGCTTTACGGCGCCCTGCCGCTGCCGCCCGACGTGAACCCGCAGCGCAACCTGGGGCAGATCGCGGGCGTCGAACTGGGCGGTGGCTCGGTCAAACGTGGCGGCAGCAAGACCCTGGTGCTGGCCGACTCGCCCAACAAGCTGACCGGCGCGGCCACGCTGAAGAAGGCGATTGCGCAGCGCGACAACCTGATGGGCGGCTGGGACCGCGTGGTGGTGCTGGGCTGGAACTTCGAGCCCAGCATCGGCGAGACCATCACCGCGCTCAACGACGCGCGGCTGGAGGTGCTGGTGATCCCGCCGGACCTGATGGACCGGCTCAAGAAGAAAGGCGGCGTCGACAAGCTGCGCGGGCAGGTGCGCTTCTCTTCGCTGCAGTACCTGACGCTGCACCCGGTGCAGCGCGTGCGCAGCGCGGTGAACAACGGCGAAGAGGCGCTGAGCGTGCGCCTGAAAAACTACGTGCTGCTCTCGCCAGAAGCGATCAACCTGGACGACGCCAACCGCGCCAAGCTGCAGGCGGTGGCCAATGCCGAGCCGCTGGCGCTGATCGAGTACTGGGCGGTGGACCCGGACTACGACGGCCAGGTGTTCCGATCCGTCTGGCAAGACTACCGGGGCAACACGGCCAACGACGTCGACGCGCTGCGCGTGGTGACCCAGGCCCATCTGACGCTGCCGACCAAACCTGGCCCGCGCAAGGTGTGTGTGCGGGTGGTGGACGTGTTCGGGTTTGAGGCGGAAGTGGTGAGCACGGTGGAGGCTGCGGCATGAGCGGCACCGGCAAGACGAAAGACGCCGAACACCCACTGGCCCTGTCCATCGGCCTGACGGCCAAAACGAACGCGCTGTGCCTGGGACTGGAAAGTGGCGCAGCCGATGTGCTGGAAATGGTGACGCCCACCACCGCCGAGCTGCTGGGCTGGTGGTTTGGCGAGGACATGGTGGCAGCCCGGGGCGGGCTGAACTTCCACGCCGGGCAGAAGCAGGCGATCCTGAACGCCATCGTGGCGCACGAGGTGCTGGGCGCAGGACGCGAGCGCTGGGGCCTGCTCGACCTGTACGAAGCGGCCGCACCCGACGCGCTGCTGGTGTGCAACCGCATGGCCGAGGTGTCGGCGCCCAAGCACGCGCACCCCAAGTACTGCTTCAAGATGGCCACCGGCACCGGCAAGACCTGGGTGCTGCAGGCGCTGATGATCTGGCAACTGCTCAACAAAACGGCGGCGCTGGAAGCGGGCGTGGACGATGCGCGCTTCACCCGCCACTTCATGGTGGTGGCGCCGGGGCTGATCGTGTACGAGCGCTTGCTCGATGCCTTTTGCGGCAAGCTGATCGAGAACAGCAACGGCTCGCGCGATTTCAGCCGCTCGGACGTGGCGCAGTTCGCCGACCTGTTCATCCCCGAGGCGTACCGCGAGCGGGTGTTCGCCTTTGTGCGCGGCAACGTGTGCAGCAAAAACGAAATCGGCCTGAAGGCGACCGGCAACGGGATGATCGCCATCACCAACTGGCATCTGCTGGCCGAAGGCGAGGTGCTCGACGATGCCGAGGAAGAGATCAGCGCCCCCGGCGCACCGCTGCCACCCGAGCAGGTGGTGAACGCGGTGCTGCCGCTGACGCCGGGCCGCGCCACCGGCAACGCGCTGGACGTGCTGGACCGGCGCTGGGCACGCGGCAACGTGCTGAGCTACCTGGCCGAGCTGCCCGAGCTGATGGTGTTCAACGACGAGGCGCACCACATCCACTCTTTCTTGCGCGAAGGCGAGACGACCGAGGTGGAATGGCAGAAGAGCCTGAGCCGCATCGCCGAGACCAAGGGCCGACGCTTCGTGCAGGTGGACTTTTCGGCCACGCCCTACAACGACGTGGGCACCGGCAAGCACAAGCAGAAACGATACTTTGCGCACATCGTGACGGACTTTGACCTGAAGGCCGCGATGCGCGCCGGGCTGGTGAAGTCGCTGGTGCTGGACCGGCGCAAGGAGATCGGTGCGCTGCCGCTGGAGTTCAAGGCCGAGCGCGACGAGCACGGCAACCCCACGCTGAGCGAAGGCCAGCGCGTGATGCTGCGCGCGGGCCTCAAGAAGCTGCGCAAGCTCGAAGCCGACTTTGCCGCGCTGGACCCGCACCGCCACCCCAAGATGCTGGTGGTGTGCGAAGACACCACCGTGTCGCCGCTGGTGGCGCAGTTTCTGCAGGACCAGGAAGGCCTGAACGCCGACGAGGTGATGACCATCGACTCCGGCAAGAAGGCCGAGCTGGGCGAGAAGGACTGGGCGCCGGTGCGCGAACGCCTGTTCAGCGTCGACCGGCACGCCACGCCGCGCGTGATCGTCAGCGTGCTGATGCTGCGCGAGGGCTTTGATGTGAACAACATCTGCGTCATCGTGCCGCTGCGCTCTTCACAAGCGCAGATCCTGCTGGAGCAGACCATTGGCCGTGGCCTGCGCCTGATGTGGCGCGATGCAGAGTACACCGACCTCAAGCGCGAAAACCGCGAGCGCATCAACGCCGGGCAGGAGCCGGGCAGCCTGATCGACGTGCTGTCCATCGTAGAGCACCCGGCGTTCCAGACCTTCTACGACGAGCTGCTGGCCGAAGGCCTGGCGGGCACAACCGGCGACGATACCGACGACAGCAGCGCGGTGGGCGATGTGATCGCCGCCGAGCTGCGCGAGGGCTTCGAGGCTTTTGACTTCGGCATCCCGTTCATCCTGCAGGAGACGGACGAGCTGCGCGACCACCGACCGCTGGACGTGGAAGAACTGCCGCCGTTCACCACCATGAGCCTGCCCGCCCTGACCGGTCTGCTGGGCAAGGGCGACACCTTCATCTCGCAAGACCTGCAGAGTGCCACGCTGTTCGGCGACTACCGGGTGGACGGCGCGGTGATGAACGTGGGCGGCTACAACGACTACCTCTCGCGCCTGACGCGGCGCATCAGCCAGGCGCTGCACGAACCGCTGCCCAAGACCGGCAAGATCGCCACCCACTTGGCCAAGCCTTACCTACAAGTCAACACCGCCGACCTCACGGGCTGGCTGGACGACTACATCTGGACGCGGCTGTTCGACGCGCCGTTCAACCCACTGGGCCAGACCGAAGGCGGCGAGAACTGGCGCGTGCTGCTGTTGCAGCCGGTGGTGGACCACATCACCAAGGTGTTTGCCATGGCGCTGCTGGCGTCTGAAGAAACGCTGCAGACGGGCGCAGTGGAGGTGCACGCGCGGGTGCTCTCGGAAGTGCCGCGCCTGATGGTGCGCGAGGCGCATTCGGTGCCGGTGTCCAAGAGCATCTACACCCGGCTGGGCTGGCCGGCGCGCAACGGCGGGCTGGAGCGCACGTTCATCCACTGGGCGCAGGCCGACGCGCAGGTGTTGGCCTTCTGCAAGATCAGCGAGAACCGACACACCTTTGCGCGGCTGCGCTATGTGAAAGACGACGGTCTTCCTGCGTTCTATTCACCGGACTTTCTGGTGCGCACAGCCGACGCCATCTACCTGGTGGAAACCAAGGCGCAGCAGCAGGTGATGCACCCCAACGTGCAGCGCAAGTGGAAAGCGGCGCTGGGCTGGTGCGAGCGCATCAACCAGCTGCCACCGGAACACCGGCAAGGCATGCCCTGGCACTACGTGCTGCTGGCCGAAGCCGTGGTGCACGAGTGGCAGCAGAAAGGGGCGCACTTGGCCGATCTGCTGGACTTCGCGCGGCTGCGGCCG
>PNMN01000020.1 GCA_013823655.1 Comamonadaceae bacterium
TTGCCTTTTGCCCCACGCCACAGCTTTCCACTCTGGCCGCATGGCCTGGAACCGCTGGGTTAGCATGTGATTTCAGTCAAACAGGAGGTCAACAACATGCCCGTTTCCGCAAAAACGCTCAGCGCACAGGCCATGCAGCTCCCGCCCGAAGAGCGCTTGGCGCTGGTTGACGAGCTGTTGGACACGCTCGACGTGCCCGATCCGACCCTCGATGCTTTATGGACAAAAGAGGCGGAATCGAGACTGGCCGCGTACCGCCGTGGTGAGGTGCAGGCTTTGGCTTTGTCTGACGTGATCGCGAAATACCAGGCCACCGTCAAAACGGTATGAATGTCCGTCTGCTGGCGCCCGCCCAAGCCGAGCTGGACGAGGCCATCGGCTGGTATTCGGCCCAAGCACCAGGGCTGGGCGAAGGCTTCTTGGTGGAGGTGCTTCGCAGCATTCAGCTGATTCAGCGCCACCCGACGGGCTGGCACCCGCTCACCCCCGACATTCGCCGCTGTCGGCTGCGGCGTTTTCCGTACAGTGTGATTTACACCGTCGAGGCCGATGAGGTACTGATACTGGCCGTGGCACACCAGCACCGCAGGCCCAGCTATTGGCAGGACCGCGTCAACTGACAGCTGCCGCGATGGCAAGACCTCTTCGCATTGAATTCCCCGGCGCGGTCTATCACGTGACCTCGCGCGGAGACCGGCGGGAACCCATCTTTGTGGATGACGTGGACCGGCGGGCTTTGCTGGATGTGCTGGGCGCGGGGCTGGACCGGTTTGATGTCAGCGCGCTGGCCTGGTGCCTGATGGGCAACCACTACCACTTCGTGATCCAGACGCGGCTGGCCAATTTGTCGTTGCTGATGCGGCACATCAATGGCGTGTTCACGCAGCGCTTCAACCAGCGCCACCACAAGGTGGGCCATTTGTTTCAGGGGCGGTTCAAAGCGGTGCTGGTGGACCGCGACAGCTATTTGCTGGAGGTGTGCCGCTATGTGGAGCTGAACCCGGTGCGCGCGGGGCTGGTGGCCGAGGCCGCCGATTGGCCGTGGAGCAGTTACGCGGCGCTGACGGGCCAGGAGCCCTGCCCGCCCTGGCTGGACCGGGCGGCGGTGTGGGGCTATCTGCTGGGTGAAGAAGCCAGCACAGGTGCGTTGGCCCAGAAGGCGGGCCGGGCGTATGCCGATCTGGTGGCCGCCGGCAAAGACGTGGCACTCTGGCCCGATCACCTGCGCCAGCAGATGTACCTGGGTGACGAGGCTTTCGTGTTGCGCATGCAGGCACTGGCGTCTGACCGCGCGGTGAGCGACAGGGAGATTCCGAAGGCGCAGCGCGCCAGCCCCAAGACTTTGCAGGACTGGCTGAACACGATGCCAAGCCGGGACGAGGCCATCGTGGCGGCGCACCGGCATTCGCAGTGGAGCCTGTCGGACATTGCGCGGGCGCTGGGCTTGTCGGTGTCGCGGGTGAGCCGGGTCGTGGCGCGGACGCGGGGCTCCCGGGCGTCCTGCAGTGACAGTTAGACAACAGCTCCGTTAATTCAGAAGAACTAGACTGGTGGGCTTCGAAACGCGTCATGACCATCCCGCAATCTTTCATCCAGGAACTGCTCAACCGCGTCGATGTGGTCGATGTGGTGGGCCGCTACGTCCAGCTGAAAAAGGGCGGCGCCAACCTGATGGGGCTGTGTCCGTTCCACGGTGAGAAATCGCCGTCGTTCAGCGTCAGCCCGACCAAACAGTTCTACCACTGCTTTGGCTGTGGTGCCAACGGCAACGCCATCGGCTTCCTGATGGAGCACGCCGGCATGAGCTTCGTCGAAGCGGTGAAGGATCTGGCCCAACAAGTCGGTCTGCAGGTGCCTGAAGACGATGTCTCGCCGCAAGACCGGGAGCGCGCCGCGCAGCAGCGCCTGAAGCAGGTGACGCTCAATGACGTGCTGGAAAAGGCGGCACACGCCTACACCAAGCACCTGAAAGGCTCGCCGCGCGCGGTGGCCTACCTCAAGGGACGCGGCCTCTCGGGCGTGATCGCCAAAACCTTTGACCTGGGCTACGCGCCCGAAGGCTGGCGCAGCCTGGCCAGCGTATTCCCCGACTACGCGGACGCGCTGCTGGTCGAGTCGGGCATGGTGATCGTGCACGAAGACGAAAAGGGCCAGGACGGGGAGGCCAAGCGCTACGACCGCTTCCGCGACCGCATCATGTTCCCGATCCGCAACGTCAAGGGCGAGTTCATCGGCTTTGGTGGACGCGTGCTCGACAAGGGCGAACCCAAGTACCTGAACTCGCCCGAGACACCGGTGTTCAGCAAGGGCCGCGAACTTTATGGCCTGTTCGAAGCCCGTACCGCCATCCGCGTGGCGGGCTATGCGCTGGTGACCGAGGGCTACATGGACGTGGTGGCCCTGGCCCAGCTCGGCTTTGCCAACGCGGTGGCCACACTGGGCACGGCCTGCACGCCCGACCATGTGCAGAAACTGTTCCGCTTCACCGACAGCGTGGTGTTCAGCTTCGACGGCGACGGCGCCGGCCGACGCGCGGCGCGCAAGGCGCTCGACGCCGCCCTGCCCCTGGCGACCGACACGCGCAGCGTCAAATTCCTCTTCCTGCCCGCCGAGCACGACCCGGACAGCTTCATCCGCGCCAACGGCGAAGCCGCCTTTGCGCAGTGCGTGAAAGAGGCCGTGCCGCTGTCGCGCTTTCTGGTTGATGCCGCCAGCGCCGATTGCGACCTCACCAGCGCCGAAGGCCGTGCCCGCATGGCCAGCCAGGCGCGGCCTTTGTGGAGCGCTCTGCCCGACGGTGCACTCAAGCGCCAGCTGATCACCGAACTGGCCAATGGCATCGGCATAGCCAGCGCCGACCTGCTGCAACTCTGGCAACAAAGCGGCGGCGCACGCCCGCATCGCCCGGCGCACCGCGAGACCAGCCACGCCCAGGAAACCGGCCACGAGGGCGGCAGCCGCACCCAAAGCCATGCTGAACACCAGGGTGGTGGCTACAGCCCGTCCTACAGCACATCGAGCGGTGGTTCCTACGTCGGCAGCAAGGGCCACGGCAAATGGCGCAAAGGCCCACCCCCGCCGCCGCGCATGCTGGGATCGCGCCGCAGCGGCGGCAGCCGTGCCGACCGCGCGGTCGGCCTGCTGCTGGCCAACGCCGCCGCCTGGGACACGCTCTCTGCGGACGACCACACCATGCTGGCCCACCTGCCTGCTCCGCACGGCCCGGTGTTCGCCTGGCTCGAAGCGCAGTTGCACGAACACGGCCCGCAGCCCTGGGCCGCGCTGCGCGAAGCGCTGCGCGGCAGCGAGCACGAAGCGTTTGTGTGCGCCGAGGTGGAGCAGGCGACCATGGGCGCGGACTCAGGCCTGGAGCTGTCCGAACTGGCCGACGTGATGGACCGGCTGCGCGCCGATGCGCTGGAGGCCCTGGCCGGCCTGCTGGCGGCGCGGGTGCAGCAGGGCGATGCTTCGGCCTACGAGGACTACAAACGCGTGAACGAACGCATCAAGACCCTGAAAAGCACTCCGCCGGTATAATCCGGGGTTTTGCACCGCAAGCGCGACAGCAGCACCTCCGGCACAGGCCTGCCCCAGACAGGGGCGACACGGGAATCCCCCCCCCTTGGCCACCGCAGCGCCCTGGACTCAACGCCAGGCCTGACGGAACCCCCGCAAGGACTGCACACCAAATGTTCGCCCGACCAGCTTGCAGGCCCACCCTTCCCGGCGAAAGGTGGGCATAGTGCCCGACAGAAACCACCGGAGCAGCCGTTTGCGGCCATCTTCTGGCGATTTTTGTGTGTCCTGCCGGTTCCTTTTCTGACATTTTTTTTGAGGTCCTCATGCCTGCGAAGAAGTCCAGTACGCCTGCCGTGTCCAGCACAAAAATCGCCACGAAGGCCAACGCAAGCGCTGCCGCTCCCGCAGCGCCCAAGAAGAAAGCCTCCCCTGTGACCGCCAAGACCCCCGCCAAAACCACCACCCGCAAAGCCGCTGCCGAAGAGCTCGACAGCGCCACCGAGCCGAAGAAAAAAACCGGTCGCCCGGCCAAGCCCCCCGCAGCCGACAAGCCCGCCGCCAAGCGGGGCCGCAAGCCCAAGGCCGCTGCCCAGGGCGCCAGCGATCCGGACGACGCCGACCTGAGCGACATCGAAGACGATCTGAGCGGTGAAATCGAAGCCGAGGTGGTGGACGCCTCCGCACAGCCGACCGAGAAGGTCAAGCCGCTGCGCATGAAGATCAGCAAGGCCAAGGAGCGCGCGCTGATGAAGGAGTTCGGCCTGGACGAAACCGTCCTGTCCGAAGAAGAAGCCAAGAACCGCCGCGAACGCCTGAAGACCCTGATCAAGCTGGGCAAGACGCGCGGCTACCTGACCCACGGCGAAATCAACGACCACCTGCCCGACAAGCTGGCCGAAGCCGAGACCCTGGAGGTCGTGGTCTCGCTGCTCAACGACATGGGGGTGGCGGTCTACGAACAGACGCCCGACGCTGAAACCCTGCTGCTCAACAACACCGGCCCCACCGCCGCCACCGAAGAAGAAGCCGAAGAAGAAGCCGAAGCCGCCCTGTCCACCGTGGACAGCGAATTCGGCCGCACCACCGACCCAGTGCGCATGTACATGCGCGAAATGGGCACGGTCGAGCTGCTGACGCGCGAAGGTGAAATCGAGATCGCCAAGCGCATCGAAGGCGGCCTGAACGACATGATGGCGGCCATCAGCGAGAGCCCTGCCACCATCGCCGAGATCCTGGTCATGGCGGAGGAAATCCGCTCGGGCAAAGTGGTGATCTCCACCGTGGTGGACGGCTTTGCCGACGCCAACGCCGCCGACGACTACGTGGCCGAAGAAGACTTCGACGACTACGACGAAGCCGACGACGACGACGGCAAGGGCGGCTCCAAAGCACTGACCCGCAAGCTCGAAGAGCTCAAGCGCGAGGCGCTGGAGCGCTTTGACAACATGCGCAACCAGTTCGAGAAGCTGCACAAGACCTACGACAAGGAAGGTTACGGCACGCCGACCTACGTCAAGACGCAGAAGGCCATCACCGAAACGCTGATGACGATCCGCTTCACCGCCAAGGCGATTGAAAAGCTCTGCGGCACCATGCGCACCCAGGTGGACGATGTGCGCAAGAAAGAACGCGAGCTGCGCCGCATCATCGTGGACAAGTGCGGCATGCCGCAGGACAAGTTCATCGCCGACTTCCCGGCCAACCTGCTGAACCTGAAATGGGTGGAGAAACAGGCCGCTGCCGGCAAGCCCTGGAGCGTGATCATGCAGCGCAACATCCCGCCGGTGCAGGAACTGCAGACCGGCCTGATGAACATCCAGAGCAGTGTGGTGGTGCCACTGGCGCACCTGAAAGACATCCACAAGCGCATGAACTCGGGCGAGTCCACCTCGCGTGATGCGAAGAAGGAAATGATCGAGGCCAACCTGCGCCTGGTGATCTCCATCGCGAAGAAGTACACCAACCGCGGCCTGCAGTTCCTGGACCTGATCCAGGAAGGCAACATCGGCTTGATGAAGGCGGTGGACAAGTTCGAATACCGCCGCGGCTACAAGTTTTCGACCTACGCCACCTGGTGGATCCGCCAGGCCATCACGCGCTCCATCGCCGACCAGGCGCGCACGATCCGCATCCCGGTGCACATGATCGAGACCATCAACAAGATGAACCGCATCAGCCGCCAGCACCTGCAGGAACACGGCTTCGAGCCCGATGCGTCGATCCTGGCCGAAAAGATGGAGATGCCCGAGGACAAGATCCGCAAGATCATGAAGATCGCGAAAGAACCGATCTCGATGGAAACCCCCATCGGCGACGACGACGATTCGCACCTGGGCGATTTCATCGAGGACCAGGCCAACACCGCACCCATCGAGGCCGCGATGCAGGCCGGGCTGCGCGAGGTGGTGAAGGAAATTCTGGACAGCCTGACGCCGCGCGAAGCCAAGGTGCTGCGCATGCGTTTCGGCATCGAGATGAGCACCGACCACACGCTGGAAGAAGTGGGCAAGCAGTTCGACGTGACGCGCGAGCGCATCCGTCAGATCGAATCGAAGGCGGTGCGCAAGCTGAAGCACCCGAGCCGCTCGGACAAGCTGCGCAGCTTCATCGATTCGATGTGATCTGATTCGGTTTTGTGTTTCGACGAATGGGAGCCTTTGGGCTCCCATTTCTGTTGGTTCGCCTGGAAACCGCCACGGTGCCTGGAGCGTTCGGTGTCTGACGCAGCGAAATAAAGGAGGAGGATTGGGCGCAGCCCAATCCGGGGGACATTCGCGGAGTCGGATACCGGACGATCCGGGCACTCGCACAAAAGCCCGAACGAAAAAAAGGGAGCCAACGGCCCCCTCTTCATAGCGAACGCCTAGAAAAAGGTCAGACCGTCTCCAACGCCAGCACGCCCGTTGCGGTGTTCGAGATCGGGATGTGGTAGTTGCTGTGCACCTTGCGCACACCCGAACCACCGGCCGTCAAAGCCGCCCGCATCGCCAGCCACATCAGCAGCTCCACGCCTTGCGTGCCGGCTTTTTCCACCAGCTCCAGATCGCTGAACTGCGTGGCCCACTCGGGGTTGGTTTCCATGCTGTCGAGGAACTGCAGGTCGAACTGCTTGTTGATGAAACCGGCGCGCTCGCCATCCAGCTGGTGCGAGAGGCCACCGGTGGCCATCACCGCCACCCGCTGGTTGCTGTCCCAGCTCTGGATGGCCTCGCCCACCGCTTTCCCCAGCTTGTAGACCCGTTTCGCCGTGGGCAGGGGGAACTGCACCGTGTTGATGTCGATCGGCACGATCTGCACCGGCGCCACCGCGTGCCCGGGCCAGAACAGCTTGAAGGGCAGCGTGCAGGCGTGGTCCAGCAGCATCTCCTGGCAGGTCACGATGTCGAACTCCTTGGCGATCAGCTGGTTGATGATGTGCCAAGACAGCTCCGGGCAGCCTGGAAGGGGCGGCAGTGTGGGGATGCCCCAGCCTTCGTCGGCGTTGCTGTAGCTGGCCGCAGCGCCGACCGCGAAGGTCGGCATCTTGTCCAGAAAGAAGTTCAGGCCGTGGTCGTTGTAGAACACCACCACCACGTCGGGCTTGACCTTGCCCAGCCACTGATGGATGGGCGGGAAACCGTCGAAGAACGGTTTCCAATACGGCTCGTTCTGCTGGCCCTTGTGGATGGCGGCGCCGATGGCGGGAATGTGCGAGGTGGCCAGGCCACCGATGAGTTGTGCCATGAAAAAATCTCCGTGAAGTCAGATCAGCAATCCAGCACACGCCGAGGAACCGGCTTTGCCGGGCCTCTGGCGTGGTCCCCCTGGGGCGAAGCCGCGCAGCGGCGCAGGGGGGTCAGCACTGCTCGTTCGCGGCCACGAGCTTGGCCTTGAACTGTTCTTTCGTCATGCCGGTCTGCTGCGCGCCGATGTCCTGCATGTCGAGACCGAAAATGCCTGCGAATTTGGCCAGGTAGTAGGCGTTGCCGCCGACCGCGATCAGGGCCAGCACCTGTCTGGAGCGGATCGCCTCGGCCTGCTGCGGGTTCAGGCCGTAGCGCTGCATGTAGGCCTCGGGATCGGCGACGAAGGCATCGCGGTTGGCCCGGCCATTGAACGAAAAACACATCTTGTTCAGGGCGTAGCCCTTTTGCGCCGCGCCGCCGTCAAACGGCGTGGTGCCGGGAATGGTCTTGCTCACATGGTTCTCCTGCGCAGAGTGGATGGACGGAAATCAAACCGAGTATTGCCACCCCATTGCCAAAAATAAACAGATCAATAATCATGCAACCCATGAGCAAATTCGATTGGTCAGACCTCGATGCCCGTCTCCTGAACCTGCTGGTGGCGGTGGTGGACACCGGCAGCATCACCGGCGCAGCGCAGCGCCTGGGCGTCACGCAGTCGGCGGTGAGCCATCTGCTGGACAAGCTGCGTGGCATCACCGACGATGCGCTGTTTGTGAAGAGCGGGCGCGGCATTGTGGCCACCGCGCGGGCCGACGCCCTGGCGGCGCAGGCGCGCGAGCTGCTGAGTCAGCTGGAGCGTTTTGCCCACTCGGTCGAATTTGCCCCGACCCGCTGGCAGACCACCTTCACCATCGCGGCCAACGACTTCCAGCGCGACGTGCTGCTGCCCGGCCTGGCGCGGCGCCTGCGCGAACAGGCACCGGGCGTGGCCTTGCGCGTGATCCCGTCCAACGTCCCCTCGCTGGAGATGCTGCGCCAGGAACACTGCCAGCTTGTCATCAGCCCGCGCCCGCCCGAAGGCAGCGACATCTTGCAGAAACGCCTGTTTGAAGACCGCTACCGCGTGTTCTACGACCCTGCCATGCGCAGCGCTCCGGCGAACAAGGCCGAGTACCTGGCCGCCGAACACGTGACCGTGGTCTACGAACCGCGCCTCCCGCTGGATCTGGACCAGCACCTGGCCAAGCGCGGCATCCAGCGTCGGTTCGCCATCATGGTGCCGGGCTTTGCGGGCCTGCCACCGTTCCTGCGCGGCAGCCAACTGCTGGCCACCGGTCCCGGGCTGCTGGAGAACCAATGGCAACAAGGCCTGGCCAGCGCCAAGGTGCCGGTGCCCTGCCCTTCCCTTCCCGTGTACATGGTCTGGCACCTGCGCCACCAGCAGGACCCGGCGCACTGCTGGCTGCGCGAGCAACTGGAAAACGTGGCACGGCAGGTGGTCAAACCGCTGGTTTGAGCCAGTGAGCGCAGCGCCGGGCCGTTCCCAAGCCAGCTCGCACCGCAGCCCGCCGGGCGAAGGGACTCTAGAAGCAGCTGTCGGACAGGCCGCGTGGGTTGCCCGGGGGGCGCGCTGGGCGGGCATGCGCCAAAGACCCTCTGCTTCAGAATTTGCAGGTTCCAGCCGATACAGCTTTCATGCACAAGTCCTTGCTCTTGCGCCGTTGCTGGCCACAGTCCGCCCCGCTGGGCCTGTTACTGCTGACAACCTTGCTCGCCAGCCCGGCGCAGGCGGGCAACACGGCGCCGCCCAGTCCGGCTGAGTGGTCGCTGACGCCCGATGGCGGTCATTTCCTGCAACGCAGCACCCAACTGGTCTGGCCGCGCTGCGTGGAAGGCCAGCGCTGGAGCGGCCAGCACTGTGTGGGCGAGCCACGGTGGCTGAACCACACCGAGGCGCAGGCCCTGGCGCGCAGCCGCGCCCAGGCCGATGGCGTGGCCTGGCGCCTGCCCCACCTGAAAGAGCTGCAGCAACTGGCCCGTTTGAGCACGCAAAAACCGGTGACCGGAAAAACCACGCTGCCCGATGCCAGCCAGGGCTGGAGCTGGAGCGCCACGGCCCCGATCAACATGCACTCGGTCAACGCCTACAGCTACGACAACATCGCCAAAGGCCTGAACGGCCAGACCGTGAACCAGATGAAATTCCTGCACGGCTGGGCGGTGAACACCGGCACGGGAGAAGCGCGCAACGACGTGCTCAAACGCACCCCGATGATGGTGCGCCTGGTCCGCCCAGCCGACTGAAACCCGGCGGCGGTCCGGCGGCACTGCCAGAATCGGGGCACAGCATGAACGCCCCCAACCCCACCAGCCCCATCAGCACCGCCATCCTCTCGCAGCTGGGCACCATCGCCCGGCAGCGCCCGGCGTCGCGCGTGCGCCGCCTGCATGTGCCACACCGCTCAGCGACCGCTGCCGATCTGGACGCCGCGTTCTGCGCCGTTGAGCTCGAAGACGGCGCCTTTGGCCTGTCCTATGTGCTGCTGGGCAACACGCTCCAGGCCTTGCTCGCCGCTCGCGGCGGTGGCGCCCTGCCCTTGGCGGGTGCCGACCCGCTGGCCCTGGCGCAGGGTTTGGTCGGTGGCAACGCGGTGGAGCGCGCCATCGCACTCGCGGCGATCAACGCGCTGACCGACTCCGTCTGGCGCCAGCTGGGCTACGAACCACCGCCTGCGGGCAATTCGCTGGGCGACGTGGTGCTGGGTCCGCAGGACCACCTGGGCATGATCGGTTTTTTCCCGCCGCTGGTGCAGCGCGTGGCCGAGGTCGGCGGGCGCCTGAGTGTGGTGGAAATGAACGCGGAGAAGGTGGCGCACCAGCGCGCGCGGTTTCCGCAGGTCAGCATCGGGCTGGACCGCGCGCTGCTGGCACCCTGCAACCTGGTGGTGGGCACCTCGACCATGCTGCTCAACCACACCCTGGACGCCATGCTGGCCGCCGCACCGAACGCGCAACGCTTCGCCGTCATCGGCCCCTCCGCCGGTCTGTGGCCCGACGCGCTGTTCGAACGCGGTGTGACGCTGCTGGGAGGCACCCGCGTGACGGACCCGCAGGCGTTTGCCGAGGCGATGGCGGTCGGACGGTCGTGGAGCAGCGCCACGCGCAAGTTCGCCATCGCCCGCGAGACCTGGCCGGGCTGGCGGGCGATGACGGGCTGCTGAACCGGCGGCCCGTCGGCACAGGGAGCCTGCATGCTCGAAGGCACTCCTGCCACACCTCCTTCCCGCCATCGGTCGCCCTCCTGCAGTTGCGCTTCACTTCGTTCGTCGTGATCAACTGACGGCGGGACTTGCACCCGCAGGTGCGGGCCCATGCTGGGCGCAGCAACGAAAAAACCGCCCGAAGGCGGTTTTTTGCTTTTTTGCTGGCAGCGCACCGGTTTCAAACGGCAGACCCCGAGGGGTCCGGGCTGTTGGTCTGAAGGCTCAGACCGATGGGGTGTCAGGCCGCAGCGAGCGCCAGTGCCTTGACCTTGGTGGACAGGCGGCTCTTGTCGCGAGCGGCCTTGTTCTTGTGGAAGATGCCCTTGTCGGCAACGATGTCCACCACATGCTGCATCTTGGCGAACAGTTCGGTCGCCTTGGTCTTGTCACCGGCCAGAACGGCTTTTTCGACGTTCTTGACGGCGGTGCGGTATTTGGAGCGCAGCGAGGTGTTGGCTGCGTTCAGTTTGACGTCCTGGCGCGCGCGCTTGCGGCCAGACGCCAGACGGGGGTTCTTTTTCTTCGGCTTGGTTGCCATGTTCGGTATCCTTTAAGTGTTTGGGGATGATGCCAGCAAAGCCTGCAATTTTAGCACGCCCACCCGGGAGCACCAAGCCACGTCTGACCACCCGGGATGCCGTGGTTACACTGACGGCGTGTCCCTGTTCAAATCCGCCTCCCTGGTTTCGCTGCTGACGCTGGCCTCGCGCATCACCGGGCTGGCGCGCGAACTGCTGATGGCGTCCACCTTCGGCGCCAGCGCCCTCACCGACGCCTTCAACGTCGCCTTTCGCATTCCGAATCTGTTGCGTCGGCTGTTCGCCGAAGGTGCCTTCAGCCAGGCTTTTGTGCCGGTGCTGGCCGGTGTGCGGGAACAAGAAGGCGACGACGCCACCCGCCAGATGGTGGACCAGATCGCCACCGTGCTGGCCTGGGCCCTGACCGCCACCTGTGTGCTCGGTGTGGCCGGTGCGCCGGTACTGGTGTGGGCCATGGCCAGTGGCCTGCAGCAGAACCCACAGAGTTTTGAAGCGGCCGTGTTCATGACGCGCTGGATGTTCCCCTACATCGCCTTCATGTCCTTCGTGGCGCTGTCGGCCGGCATCCTGAACACCTGGCGGCGCTTCGCCGTGCCTGCGGCCACCCCGGTGCTGCTCAACGTGGCCATGATCGCCGCCGCTGGCTGGGGCGCGCCCTGGTTCAAGACCCTGGGCATCGAACCGATCTACGCCATGGCCGCCGGCGTGCTGCTGGGGGGCACGCTGCAACTGGCGGTGCAGATCCCGGCGCTGCACCGGCTGGGCATGCTGCCGCGCATCAATCTGCGCTGGTCGGCCCTGACGGCCGCGTGGAACCACCCCGGCACGCGCCGCGTCACCACCCTCATGCTGCCTGCATTGCTGGGTGTGAGCGTGGCGCAGATATCGTTGCTGATCAACACCCAGATCGCCTCGCACCTGGCCACCGGCAGCGTGAGCTGGCTGACCTACGCCGACCGGCTGATGGAATTTCCGACCGCCATGCTGGGTGTGGCGCTGGGTGTGGTGCTGCTGCCTCAGCTGGCGGCGGCGCGTGCGGTTGACGACGCAGCGCACTACAGCAGCATTCTGGACTGGGGCCTGCGCCTGGTGCTGCTGCTGGCCGTGCCGTGCTCGGTGGCACTGCTCACCTTCGCCCAGCCGCTGGTGGCCGGGCTGTACCACTACGGCGCCTTCACCGCAGTTGACGTGCAGCAGACCACGACCGCGCTCATGGGCTATGGCGCGGGCCTGCTGGGACTGATCGCCATCAAGGTGCTGGCACCCGGTTTTTACGCCCAGCAGGACATCAAGACGCCGGTGAAGATCGCGGTCGTGGTGCTGATACTGACCCAGGTGCTGAACCTGGTGCTGGTGCCCTACCTGGCGCACGCCGGACTGGCGCTGGCGATCGGCATCGGGGCCATGGTCAACGCGCTGTGGCTGCTGATCGGTCTGATGCGCCGCGGCGCCTACACGCCCACGCCCGGCTGGGCGCGCTTTGCCTTGCAGGTGGTGGCGGCGAGCGCCCTGCTGGCCGTGTACCTGATGTGGGCCGCCGGGCGCATCGACTGGCTGGGCCACCCGGACGGCAAGCTGTTGCGTGTGGGCCTGCTGGCGCTGTGCATCCTGGGCGCCGTGCTGGTGTACTTTGGCAGCCTGACGCTGGCGGGTTTGAAATTGCGCCAATTCGTCCGAAAATAGACCATATTCGTTCACGAACGGTCACCCTCACCCGCACCATGCCGACCGGTTTCGATTTTTCTGCGCCCACCCCCCTGGGCTACTTCGCCGCGCTGGTGGGCGACGACGACAGCCTGCCGCTGCTCGAAGCGGCCACGGCCATCGCGCAAGACGAGTACCCCGACCTGGACCTGCAAGAGGTGCTGGGTGATGTGGACCAGTTGCTCGCGCGCCTGCGCCGCCGCTGCGCCGAAGACGCCGACGCCCTGCAACGCCTGCGCGCGCTCAACCAGTTCTTCTTTCGCGACATGGGGTTCGGCGGCAACGTCAACAACTACCACGACCCCGACAACAGCTACCTCAACGTGCTGCTGAAAACGCGTCGCGGCATCCCCATCACGCTGGCCGTGCTGTGGCTGGAGCTGGCGCAAGGCCTGGGTCTGAAGGCGCGCGGCATCAACTTCCCCGGCCACTTCATGGTCAAGGTCAACCTGCCCAACGGTCAGGTGGTGATCGATCCCTTCACCGGCCAGTCGCTCAGCCGCGAAGACCTGTCCGAGCGGCTGGAACCCTACAAGCGGCGCCATGGCCTGGTGAGCGACTTCGACGTGCCGGTGGGCCTGTACCTGCAGGCCGCACCCGCGCGCGACATCCTGGCGCGCATGCTGCGCAACCTGAAGGAAATCCACCGCACGCAAGAGGACTGGCTGCGCCTGATCACGGTACAGGACCGCCTGCTCGTGCTGCTGCCCGACGCCTGGCTGGAGTACCGCGACCGCGGTCTGGCCTGGGCCGAGATGGGTGACGCCCGGCTGGCCGTGGAGGACCTGGAAATCTACATCGCCCACACCGACGACGCGCTGGACCGCGACGCCGTGACCCTGCGGCTGCAGGAACTCAAGCGCGCGCTGAATTGATGTTTCGGTGCCGTGTCGGTGCGCTGCAGCACGCCTGAGCGGTTGGCTTGTATCGCTGTGTAAGGTCCGTTGACGCTTCGGTGTTCCCTGAACACGATACGGTTTCGCCGTCGGGGTTGTGCCCCGACCTCCGTTTTCAATCACGAGCCAACATCCCGATGAAAACCCTCAACCGCCTGATCGCCACCGCCCTGATTCCCTGCGTCACCTTGCTGGGGGCGCCACTCACCGCCCAAGCCACCCTGGTCACGACCGAACAGGCCATGGTCACGCCAGCGGGCGACGCCAGCCGCGAGCGCGTCGCGGCCTTCCTGTCGCGCGAAGACGTGCGCGCCGAACTGCAGACCCAGGGTGTGAGCGCCGACGACGCCATCGCGCGCGTGCAGGCCATGTCGGACGCCGAAGTGGCCCAGCTGGCGCAGCGCGTGGACCAGGCCCCGGCGGGTGCGGGTGTGGTGGGCGTGCTGTTCTCCGTGTTCCTGATCCTGCTGGTGACCGACATCCTGGGCCTGACCAAGGTGTTCCCGTTCACCCGCGCCATCCGATGAACCTGCACCAGCGGCGTGCCACAACCCCCGCCCTGGCGGGGGTTGTGCTTTGTATCGCCGTCCTGTTCGCTGGCTGTGCCACGGCACCTCAGCTGTCGGCACTGGAGCGGCAATGGCCCGCGCACTGGCCGGACCGGGTTTTGCTGGGCGCGGTGCCCTTCTTTGCGCAGGACGACCACCTCTGCGGACCGGCTTCGCTGGCCATGGTGGCGCAGGCGGCGGGCAAGGCCGTGACACCCGAGCAGCTGACGCCACAGGTCTACCTGCCCGGGCGCCAGGGCGCGCTGCAGGTGGAGATGCTCGCCGCCGCACGGCGCCAGGGACTGGTGCCCTATGTGCTGGCGCCGGATTTGCAGGCCCTGCTGACCGAAGTGGCTGCGGGCGCGCCGGTGCTGGTGCTGCAGAACCTGGCCCTGCCGGTCGCGCCCATGTGGCATTACGCGGTGGTGATCGGCTACGACCGTGAGCGGCAGGAGGTGGTGCTGCATTCGGGCACCACGGCGCGGCTGGCCATGCCCCTGTCCACCTTCGAGCACACCTGGGCGCGCTCCGGTCACTGGGCGGTGCGCGTCAGTTCGCCCGCACAACTCCCCACCACCGCCGTGGCGGCGGACTGGGCCACCGCGGTGGTGGCCCTGGAGCGGGTGGACGCCCACGCCGCCTACACCGCCTGGAACACCGGTCTGCAGCGCTGGCCCGGCGATCGCATCGCGATGTTCGGGCTGGGCAATGCCGCCTACGCGATGGGGCAACGTGAGCGCGCGGCGCAGGCCTTCGAGACCGCCACGCAGGCGCATCCCGATTTCGCCGACGCCTGGAACAACCTGGCCCAGGTGCGGCTGGAGCTGGCGCAGTTTCCCGCTGCCAGGGAAGCCGTTGCCCGCGCTGTGGCGTTGGGCGGTCCGCGCTTGGCCGCATACCAGCGCCTGCAACAGCAGATCGAGCAGCGCATGCGTTAATCGGTCCCTATGAAAACCGTGATGTTGGTCGGTGCGACCGGATTGGTGGGGCAGTCGGTGCTGCAAAAGGCGCTGACCAGCGACGCGGTCGGGCGGGTGGTGGCGCCCACCCGGCGGGCGCTGCCCGTGCACCCGAAACTGCTCAACCCGGTGCTGGACTTCGAGCACCTGCCAGAAAACGCCGACTGGTGGGCGGTGGATTCGGTGGTCTGCACTTTGGGCACGACCATCAAAACGGCGGGCTCGCAGGCGGCGTTCTACCGGGTGGACCACGACCTTCCACTGCGGGTGGCGCGGCTGGCGCTGCGGCACGGCGCCCGGGCTTACGCGCTGAACTCGGCGCTGGGTGCCGATGCCGCCTCGCGCGTGTTCTATTCGCGCACCAAAGGCGAGCTGGAACGCGACCTGCAGACGCTCGGCTACCCGTCATTGACGCTGGTGCGCCCCGGCCTGATCGGTGGCCAGCGGCCAGCGGTGCGGCCCGGGGAACGCTTCGGGGTGCTGCTCGGGCAAGCACTGCGGCCCTTGTTGCCGCCGCGTTACCGGGTGGTGCCCGCCGAGCGCATTGCGCAGCACCTGCTGCAAGCCGCGCTGGCTGAGCAGCCCGGTGTGCGGGTGCTGATGTCAGAGCAGCTGCTCTGAGCGCGCTTCGTTTCGGTCGCTCAGGCCACGACCACGGCCGCGCCGTCACCGCGCGCCGCGATGGCGCCGATCTGATACACCGTCTCGCCCAGCCCGCGCAACGTGGCGGCGCAGGCGGCGGCTTCCTCGGCGGCGATCACCACCACCATGCCGATGCCGTTGTTGAAAGTGCGGTTCATCTCGATGTCGTCGATCCCGGCCACCTTCTGCAGCCAGGCGAACAGCTCGGTCTGCGGCCAGCTGCCTTTTTTCAGGTGGGCGGCCGTACCCTCGGGCAGCACGCGCGGGATGTTTTCCAGCAGGCCGCCGCCGGTGATGTGGGCCAGCGCCTTGACCGGGTGCTGGGCCAGCGTGGCGAGCACGTTCTTCACGTACAGGCGGGTGGGTTTCATGATGGCCTGTTTGAACGGCTGGCCGTCCAGCGTGGCGGGCAAATCATTGCCGGCGCGCTCGATGCATTTGCGCACCAGCGAAAAGCCGTTGGAGTGCACGCCGTGCGAGGCCAGGCCCAGCACCACGTCGCCGGGTTTGACGTTCTGGCCGGTCAGGATCTTGCTTTTTTCCACCGCGCCGACGCAAAAGCCGGCCAGGTCGTATTCGCCGGCCGGGTACATGCCCGGCATTTCGGCGGTTTCGCCACCGATCAGCGCGCAGCCGGAAAGCTCACAACCCTTGGCGATGCCGCCGACCACGGCCGCGGCCGTTTCCACGTCCAGCTTGCCGCAGGCGAAGTAGTCCAGAAAAAACAGCGGCTCGGCGCCCTGCACCAGCACGTCGTTCACGCTCATGCCCACCAGGTCGATGCCCACGGTGTCGTGCAGGTTCCACTCAAACGCCAGCTTGAGCTTGGTGCCCACGCCGTCGGTGCCGCTCACCAGCACCGGCTCTTTGTAGCGCTTGGGCACCTCGAACAGCGCGCCGAAACCGCCGATACCGGCCAGCACGCCTTCGCGCATGGTTTTTTTGGCCAGCGGCTTGATGCGCTCGACCAGCGCGTCGCCAGCAATGATGTCAACGCCGGCGTCTTTGTACGAAAGGGGGGTGGTGCTGGAGGTCATGCGAAAGGGTCTGGAGGACGGTTGTGCCCGGGTGCCGACGTCGGGAAGCCGGGGCCGGCTGGCGTTTGCGGTGTCCACCGGGGTGGACGACTAGAATTTGCCCTGATTTTAAGGGCTGGCCCCCTGCCGCCCGATCCCCCTCCCCGACCCCGCACCCCATGACGTTCACACCCAACCAGATCCGCGCCGCCACCTGGGGCTTGCTGGCGCTTGTGCTCTGGCTGCTGCTGTCGCTGCTGTCGCCGGTGCTCATGCCCTTTGTGCTGGCCGGTGTGCTGGCCTACGCGCTGCACCCGCTGGTGGAGCGTTTGCATGCGCGGCGCATCCCGCGCTGGCTCGGGGCTGGCCTGGCCATCACGATGCTGATGCTGGTGATGCTGGCGGTGCTGCTGCTGATCGTGCCGGTGATCACCCAGCAGGTGCCGCTGCTCCAGGAGCAGGTGCCGGTATTGCTGGACAAGCTCAACCTCTGGCTGGTGCCGCTGCTCGGGCGTTTCGGGGTGGAACTGCAGGTCGATGTGGCGCAGGTGCGTGGCTGGCTGCAGCAATTGGTCGTTGGCCATGAAGAAGCCATCATCGGCGGCTTGCTGTCGTCTGTGCGCATCGGCGGCAGCGCGCTCATGGCGGTGGTGGGCAACCTGGTGCTCGCGCCCATCGTCGCCTACTACCTGCTGCTCGACTGGGCCCGCCTGGTGGAACGCAGCAAGGGCCTGATTCCTCCGCGCTGGCGCGCCAGCGTGCAAAGCTTTCTGGACGAGACCGACGAAGTGCTGGGCCAGTACCTGCGTGGCCAGTTGCTGGTCATGGTGGTGCTGGCGGTGTTCTACACCGTGGGCCTGGCGCTGGTGGGGCTCCATCTGGCGCTGCCGATCGGCGTGTTCACCGGGCTGGCGGTGTTCATCCCCTACCTGGGTTTTGGTCTCGGTCTGGTGCTGGCCCTGATGGCCGCGATGCTGCAATTCCAGGCCCTGCTGGGGGTGGCGCTGGTGGGCGCGGTGTACGCCGTGGGTCAGGTGGCTGAGAGCATGTATGTGACGCCACGCCTGCTGGGCGAGCGCATCGGCCTGCACCCGATTGCCGTCATCTTTGCCCTCATGGCGTTTGGCCACCTGCTGGGTTTTGTGGGCGTGCTGATCGCCTTGCCGGCCAGCGCCGTGCTGCTGGTGGCGATCCGCCGCGCCAGGACCCACTACATGGCAAGCGCCCTGTACACCGAAGGGGCTGTGCCGGTGACGGCCCCACGCGCGCCGGAGCAGGACAAAACCCCGTGAGCAATGGCCCGCCGCCCATGAAGCCCATGAAACAGATGGCGCTGGACATTGGCCTGGCGCCCGTGCCCACGCTGGACAACTTCGTGACCGCAGGCAACGAAGCCGCGCTGGAACACCTGCGCCTGTGGGTCGACAACCCGCGCCGCTCGCCTGTGCCCACCTGCCTGTGGGGAGACGGCGGCAGCGGCAAGACGCACCTGCTGCGCGCCGTGCGCGAGGCGCTGCGCGAACATGGCAGCCAGGTCGGCTGGCTGGACGCCGCCACGCTGCACCCGCCCGAGTTCCAGGAGCACTGGGACGTGCTGCTGCTCGATGATTGCCACCTCTATACCGCCGAGCAGCAGGCCGCCGCCTTCAACTGGTTCGTCAATGCCCAGGCGCCGGCCCACGGCCCGGCGCGCTGGGTGCTGGCCGCGGCCGACCGGCCACCGGCCGACCTGCTGCTGCGCGAAGACCTGCGCACCCGTCTGGGCTGGGGCCATGTGTTCCAGCTCAAGGCACTGAGCGAGGCCGAGCGCCGCGCCGTGCTGCGCCGCGCCGCTGACGAGCGCGGCGTGTTCCTGAGCGACGAGGTGATGGACTTCATGCTCACCCGCTTCACGCGCGACCTCTCCAGCCTGATGCTGCTGCTCGGCCAGCTCGACGCCTACGCCCTGCGCACCCAGCGCGCCATCACCATCCCGCTGATCAAGTCCATGCTGGAAAACGAATGAAACTGGCTCTTTTCGACCTCGACCACACCCTCATCCCGATCGACTCCGACTACGCCTGGGGTCAGTTCACCATCCAGCTCGGCTGGCGCGACACCGAAACCCACACCCGCGCCAACGACGCCTTCTACGAGCAGTACAAAGCCGGCACGCTGGACATCCACGAATACATCCGCTTCACCGTGCAAGCCCTGCGCGAGCACGGTGTGGAGAAGTCCGACGCCGCGCACCGCCGCTTCATGGACGAGGTGATCCGCCCGGCCCTGAAGCCGCAGGCGCTGGAGCTGGTGCGCGCCCACCAGGCCGCTGGCGACGAGGTGGTCATCGTCACCGCCACCAACGAATTCGTCACCCGGCCGATTGCGCAGGCCTTTGGCGTGTCCGAGCTGATCGCCATCACGCTGGAGCGCGACGCCCAGGGCAACCCGACCGGCGCGATCCGCGGCACCCCCTCGTTCCGGGAGGGCAAGGTCGCGCGTGTGGAACAATGGCTGGCTGCGCGCGGCCTTTGCTGGGCCAGCGTGACGCACAGCACCTTCTACAGCGACTCCATCAACGACCTGCCGCTGCTGGACCAAGTGCACGAGCCCGTGGCCACCAACCCGGACGCCCGGCTCCAGGCCATCGCCGCCGAGCGTGGCTGGCGCATCCTGAACCTATTCGAATGATCAAAAAATTCATCGACAAGCTGCTGGGCAAAACCAGCGCGAGCAAGAACGCCAAGGCATCCAAATTCGGCCAGCGCGAAGACGTGCCGGTGTCGGTGCACGGCATCGACCGCAGCCTGGTGGAACAGCGTGCGCTGGACGTGGTGCACACGCTCAAGCAGGCCGGGTACGAGGCCTACATCGTCGGCGGCGCGGTGCGCGACCTGCTGCTCGGTCTGAGGCCGAAAGACTTTGATGTGGCCACCAGCGCCACGCCCGAGCAGGTGAAAAGCCTGTTCCGCCGCGCCTTCATCATCGGTCGGCGCTTTCGCATCGTGCATGTGGTCTACGGCCGCGGGCGCGACAACGAGGTGATCGAGGTCTCAACCTTCCGCGCCTACCTGGACAGTGCCGACGCCGAGCAGGTGGCGGGCAACGAGCGCACCAGCAAGGGCGAGCTCTCCGGCATGAAACACGCGGTGGATGCCAGCGGCCGCGTGCTGCGCGACAACGTGTGGGGCCCGATCGAGCACGACGCCGCGCGGCGCGACTTCTCCATCAACGCCATGTACTACGACCCGGAGTCGCAGACCGTGGTCGATTTCCACCACGGCATCCGCGACGCCAAAAAACTCACCCTGCGCATGATCGGCGACGCCGCCATGCGCTACCGCGAAGACCCGGTGCGCATCATCCGCGCCGTTCGTTTCGCCGCCAAGCTCAGCGGCCTGGGCTTCAAGTTCGACGCCAAGACGCTGGAGCCGCTGGCCTCGTCGCGCAACTTGCTGGCCGACGTGCCGCAGAGCCGCCTGTTCGACGAAATGCTCAAGCTGCTGCAGACCGGCCATTCGCTGGCGAGTGTGGCCCAGCTCAAGGCCGTGGGCCTGAACACCGGCATCTACCCGCTGCTCGACGTGGTGGTGGAGCGCGCTGACGACGAGTTCGTCAAGCTCGCGCTGCAGGACACCGACCGCCGGGTGGGCGAAAACAAGCCGGTCGCGCCGAGCTTCCTGCTGGCCTGCGTGCTGTGGGCCGACGTGCGCAAGGGCTGGAGCCAGCGCCTGCAGCCGCGCGGCAACCAGCGCCCGCCGCCACCGTTTGGTGCGCTGCAGGACGCGGTGGACGAGGTGTTCGAGTCCCGCATCGGAGACGTGTCGGGCCGTGGCAAGCTGGGCGCCGACATGCGCGAGATCTGGATGATGCAGCCGCGTTTTGACAAGCGCGTCGGCACCTCGCCCTTCAGCCTGGTGGAGCAGCCGCGCTTTCGCGCCGGCTTCGACTTCCTGCGCCTGCGTGCGCAGACCGGCGAGGTGGACGAGGAGCTGGCCCACTGGTGGGAAACCTTCCAGCACGCCAGCGACGAAGTGCGCGAAGACATGGTGGACGCGCAACGCAAGGTGAACCAGCCCAAGGCCGGTGGCGCGCGGCGCGTGAAACGCAGCGCCGCCGAACACCCCGAGCACCCCGAGCACAGCACCGACAGCGCCCAGCGTGTGCCGACGCCCGATCCCCGCTTGCGCGCAGCACAGGCGGACGGAGACGGTGGCGACGATGAGAGCACCGAACCGGGCGCCGCCGAAGACCCCGCTGCGCACAGCACAGCACCGGCCAGGAAGCGCCGCCGCCGCCGCAAACCGGCGGGTGGCGGTGGCGCGGCTGGCGGCAGCGGTGCCGCCCCCACAGGCGAGTGACATGGCCCAAGCCGTGCGCCCCGCAGTCACGGCCTACGTGGCGCTGGGCGCCAACCTCGGCGACGCCAGCCAG
>PNMN01000021.1 GCA_013823655.1 Comamonadaceae bacterium
TCAGGTCGGTCAGGGCGCGGATCCAGTCGGGGTTGTCGTTCAGGCAGTCGATGTAGCTGAACCGCTGGCCGCCCGCGTGCAGGAAGGCCTCGCGCGCTTCCATGTTGATCTCTTCCAGCGTCTCCAGGCAGTCGCTGGTGAAGCCGGGGCAGACCACGTCAACGCTTTTCACGCCGTGCTGAGCCAGCGCGATCAGGGTCGGTTCGGTGTAGGGCTCCAGCCACTTGGCCTTGCCAAAGCGCGACTGGAAGGTGACTTGGTAGCGGTCCCTGGCCAGACCCAGCCGCTCGGCCAGCAGGCGCGCGGTCTTGTGGCATTCGCAGTGGTAGGGGTCGCCCAGGTGCAAGGTGCGTTCGGGGACGCCGTGAAAGCTCATCACCAGCTGTTCGGCCTGGCCGTGGTGCAGCCAGTGGGCGCGGATTTTCCTGGCGATGGCTTCGATGTAACCCGCATCGTCGTGGTAGCGGTTGATGAAGCGCAGCTCGGGCAGATGGCGGATCTGGAGGGCCCAGTTCATCACGCCGTCGATCACGCTGGCGGTGGTGGTGCCGCTGTACTGCGGGTAGGCCGGCACGATCAGCACCCGGGTGATGCCCTGGGCCTTGAGTTCATCGAGCACGGCGGGGATGGACGGGCTGCCGTAGCGCATGGCGTAGCGCACCGTGAGCTGGTGGCCGCGTTCGCCCAGGTAACCACGCAGCAGCGTGGCCTGCTTGTCGGTCCAGACCTTCAGCGGCGAGCCTTCGGGGGTCCAGACGCGCGCGTATTTGGCGGCCGACTGGGCGGGGCGGGTGCGCAGGATGATGCCGTGCAGGATCAGCCACCAGAGGGGTCTGGGAATCTCCACCACCCGGTGGTCGCCCAGGAATTCGGCCAGGTAGCGGCGCACCGCCGGGGCGGTGGCTGCGTCGGGGGTGCCCAGGTTGCACAGCACCACCGCCGTGCCGGGCGCCTGACCATGAGAGAAGGGTGGTTCTGCTTGGAATGCCATGCGCTATTCTCCCGCACACATGAAGACACCCCACAGACGCTTCCCAAGACCGACAGGCTGCCCGATCTGGACGACACGCTGTGGCCGAGCCGGCCCACCCCTGCAGGACACCCCAGTGAGCGCAGCGCCGGGCCGCTCCCAAGCCAGCTCGCACCGCAGCCCGCAGGGCGAAGGACACCCATGAGCCTCACCATCCACGGCATTCCAGCCTCCCGCGCGGTGCGCCCCCTGTGGGCCGCCACCGAACTCGGGCTGGACTTCGTCCACCGGGCCACGCCCTACCAGGGCGGCGCGACACGCACGCCCGAGTTCCTGGCGCTCAACCCCAACGGCCACATCCCGGTGGTGGTGGACGCGCGCGCCGACGGCGAGGTGGTGGTCTGGGAGAGCATGGCCTGCGCGCTCTACATCGCGCGCCACCACGGCCCGCCCGACGGCCAGAGCATCACGCCCGCCACGCCGCGCGAAGACGCCGAAGCGCTGCGCTGGAGCTTCTGGGCGGTGACGGCATGCGAGGCCGACGCGCTCACCGTGCTGATGCACCGCATGGTCATGCCCGCCGAGCGGCGCAAGCCCGAACTGGCCAGCGCGGCCGAGCGGCGCCTGGCCGCGCCGCTGGGGGTGATCGAGCAGCACCTGGAGCGGCAGCGCAGCGCGGGTCAGGCGCACCTGGGCGCTGCGCGCTTCACCGTGGCCGATCTGTGCGTGGCCAGCGTGCTCAACTGGGCCCGCCCTTCGCACGGGCTGATGACCGCCCACCCGCTCACGCACGACTGGATCAAGCGCTGCATTGAGCGACCGGCGCACACCGCCGTCAAGGCGCTGGGTCGCTGAGGTCGCTGCGGTTTCAGCGTGCCAGCGCCTGGCGGGCCGCCGCCAGCCCGCTGCGCACCGCACCCTCCAGCGTGGCGGGGTAGGGTCCGTCCACATGGTCGCCGGCGGCCCACAAACCCGGCGCGATGGCCGCAGGCGGGCGGCGCAGACCCGGTGTGCAGGCAAAGGTGGCCCGCTTTTCCACCACGGTCTGGATCGCCTGCAAGTTGTCCAGACCGAGCTGGCAGGCCGCCTGTTGCAGCACCGCAGCCTGCACGGCGGCCCGCTCACCCACGCTGGCGCTGACGACGAAAGCCAGCACGCCCTGGGCGGCTGCGTCGGTGGGGGCGAGCTGTCCGCGGTCGAACACGAACTGGGCCGGTGCCTGCGGCGTGGCGCGCAGCGCCAGCATGGGCGCGGCCAGGCGCACACCCGGCGCCCAGGCATAGACGGTGGTGATGGCGGTGAATGCCATGGCTGCGGCGGTGTCCGCCCAGGTGGCCAGCGAATCGGCGCTGCCTTTGTCATGCGCCTGCAAGGCCGCCTCTTGCATGGCCTGGGCCGCCGGGCCGGCGGCGGTGGCCCAGATCACGCGCCCGTGCACGGCATCGAATCGGGTGCCGTCCTGCAGGCCGTGCAGCTGCCAGCCCATGGGCTGGCGCTGAAGACCCAGCACACGCGCACCCAGCCGCAGGCGGCTGCGACCGGGGTGCTGATGGTCCAGCCAGCGGGCTGCGGCCTGCGGCAGCAGGGCCGACAGATCGGTGCGCGGCAGCAGCAGGTTGGACGCGCCCAGCCCGGCGTGGCCTGGGCCGAACAGCGCATCGCGCATCACGGTCAGGAACACCTGGGCGCTGGCCAGCGCACCGGGCGTGTTCAGCGCCGACACGCACAGCGGCTCGATCAGTTCGTCCACCACCCGCGTCGGCAGGCCGGCGCAGAGCTGGGCCACGCTCAGGGAGGGCGGGCACACAAAGCCCCTGCGCCGCCAGCCGATCGACGCCCGCACCAGCGCCCAGCGCTCGCGCCACGACCAGCCGCGTGCGGTGGCGATGGCGGCCACCGCGTCCAGCGGCGCGGGCCAGCGCGCGGCCCACGGGGGCGTCTGCAGACCCGAGCCGTCGGGGTAGGGCAGGCCCAGCGGCAGGCGCAGCAGGGTCGTGTCCAGGTCCTGGCCCAGGCGCTGCATGAGCGCCAGCGTCTGGGTGTAGGCGCCGATCAGGATGTGCTGGCCGTTGTCCAGCGTGAGCGGCGTGCCATCGGGGCGCTCGGCCCCCAGTGCGCGGGCGCGGCCACCCAGAACGCGACTGGATTCGTAGACCGTCACCTCGGCCCCCGCATCGACCGCCGCCACGGCCGCGGCCAGGCCGGCCCAGCCGGCGCCCACGATGGCCAGTTTCATAGTCTGCCGAGGGCCTGAACTTTCCAGGCCAGCCAGAGCTTGCGCAGCGGCGTCAGGCCGACGCGCTGCGTCAGCACCAGCAGCGGTTCGGCGGCGATCTCCCGCAGCAGGGTGCGGTAGATGCTGGCCATCATGAGGCCGGGTTTCTGCGCCCGGCGGTCGGCCTCGGGCAGCAGGGCCAGGGCTTCCTCGTAGGTCTGCAGCGCACGCTCGCACTGGAACTTCATCAGCGCCTGGAAGCGGCGCTGGAAATCGGTCGCGTCGATGCCGGGTGCGGCGCCGCGTTTGAGCAGCTCGTGCGCTTTCACGTCGAAGCGTTGCAGTTCGTTGACGGGCAGGTAAATGCGCCCGCGCGCCGCGTCTTCGCCCACGTCGCGGATGATGTTGGTGAGCTGCAGCGCCAGACCGAGCCGGTGTGCGTAGCCGGTGGTCTGTGCCTGCGTCTGGCCAAAGATGCGTGCCGCCACCTCGCCCACCACACCCGCGACCAGGTGGCAGTACCGCTGCAGGTTGGCGAAATCCAGGTAGCGGTTCTGGTCCAGGTCCATCTGGCAGCCGTCGATCACGGCCAGCAGGTGCCGCGCCTCGATGCCGAAGCGGGTGGTGTGTGGCATCAGCGCCTGCATCACCGGGTGGTTCTTCTCACCCGCATAGGCCTGCGCCACCTCGCTGCGCCACCAGGCCAGTTTGGTCTGGGCGACCCCGGGGTCGCTGGTCTCGTCCACCACGTCGTCCACCTCGCGGCAGAAGGCGTAAAAAGCGGTGATGGCCGCGCGCCGTTCGGTCGGCAGGAACAGGAAGGCGTAGTAGAAGCTGCTGCCCGAGGCGGCGGCTTTTTGCTGGACGTAGTCTTGCGGTGTCATGGGCTCAGGCGGGGTTGCCCGAGTGTAAACAGCCGCACCGCGTCGCTTGGGCTCTCAGCCTCCGGGCTTGCGCGTTGCTTCGTCAAAAACCGCGCGGTGGCTGCGGCTGAGCTCTGCGTGCCAGCGGTCGATGCGCCGCAGGAAGCCGTCGGCCTCGATCTGGCGCAGCGTGCGCGCCACCGATTCGCGCGAGGTGTTCAGCAGCGCGGCCAGTGCAACCTGGCTGGGCAGGCGCACCACGGCAAGGCCCTGTGCCTCGCCCAGCAGCATCAGCGTGGCGACCAGCTGGCGTTTCAGACCGCGCAGGCGCATGACCTGGCTCCAGTCGGCCAGCCGCGCAAAGCCGTGGGCCATGCTGGTGTGCAGCGCGTGCAAGAACACCGGGTCCTGCAGGCCCGCGCCGCGCAGCGCTGTGACCGGCAGTTCGCAGACGCGGCCAGACGAGAGCGCCTGCACGCCGGTCGCGGTGCGCTGGTCGAGCAGGCCCCACTGGCCCAGCAGGTGACCGCGCCCGACCAGGGCCACCGGTCGGGCCGCGCTGTCCGGGCCATTGCGCGTGAGCATCAGCGTGCCCAGTTTGATGGCGCGCACCCCTTCAACGCCGACACCTTCTTTCTGCAGCCATTCGCCCTTGTGAAAAGCCACCTCGCGGATCAGCGGGGCCAGCCGCTCCAGCCGGGATCGCGGCAACTGGCCGATCAGGCAGCTCATGCGGGCCGCGCAGAGCTGGCAGCGCAGGGCGGGTTGGGTGGCAGCGCCATCGGAGCGCGGGGCCTTTGGGGTGGGCATGGGGTCGGGACTGGAGGCACCGCAGGCGGTGGGAATCGCTGCGCGCGCCGGAGCGGCGGCGCAGCGGGCGCTGCGGTCGGTGGATGCCTGCCGCCCCTGGGTCATCGGCACGCCGCTGGGCGACTGAACCGCTGGGCTGCGCTGCGTTGGGGTTTTTCGCACGGGCACGGTCGCGGGCAGGGTCGCGGCCTTGTCCAGGCCTTGCGGCTGCGGGCGGTGGGGCAAGCTGCGGGTGCTCATGGACCGGGTGAGCCGCGGCCTTGCAGGGCGGGTGTCTGGGAATGGTGGGCGGGCATGGGTGAAAGACTCTCACCCTCTTGATCAACGCCGGTGAAAAAAATGCCATCCACATCACTTTCGATGCCGAAATACAGGTCGCAGAGATGGAAGGATGCCTTTGGACAAAGGTCTGCAGTCCGGGACGCGTTAATGTGCGATTCCGAGCAAATTGCAACTTTTTGTTTTACCTCGCTTCACCATGCCCTCCCCGCGCGATGCCTTGCACCCGCTTGCACTGCGGTCCACTGCCACGGTGGCAGACGGTGAGTCCGGTCGGTTCCTACCCGTGCAGGCCGATGAATCGCTGGCCGTGCGGCTGGCCTCGGCCGAACAGACGCTGCGCGACATTTCCCATGCGCTGGCCCACGATCTGCGCACCTCGTTGCGCCATGTCGCCAGTTACGCGCAGATGCTGGGAGACCCGGTCCACGCCGGTCAGCCCGAGCAGGTGGCGCGCCTGGCCCTCAAGGTGCTCGACTCCAGCCGCCGCCTGCAGCGGCTGATGGAGTCGGTGTCGGCCCTGGCCCGCCTGCAGGCGGTCGATCTGCAACCCGAAACGGTGGACACCGCGCGCATGGTGCGCTCGGTGATCGGCGAACTCGATGAGCGCGGCGGCGGCGTGCGGGTGGCGTGCAGCGTGGCGCCGGGTTTGCCGCCCATCCGGGCCGACGCCGCCCTGCTGCGCCGGGTCTGGCAGGAACTGCTGGACAACGCCTGGCGCCACGCCCTCAGCCACGCGGCGCCGCGCATCGACGTGCGTTGCGAGGCGGTGCCCGGCGGCAACGCTTACTTCGTGCACGACAACGGGCTGGGCTTCGATCCGGAAAAGGCGGCCGAGCTGTTTGGCCTGTTCCAGCGCGCGCAGGGCGCGCCGACGCCGGGTCTGGGGCTGGGCCTGGCGATGGTGCGGCGCATCGTCGAATGCCATGGTGGCCGCGTCTGGGCCACGGCCCGCCCGGGCGAGGGCGCGAGCTTCGGCTTCAGCCTGCCGGTGGGCGGCGGCTGAGATCGATTCCGGACACGGTGCGCCACAACAGCAGGGCCAGGTCGGCACGGCCCAGGGCGGGGCGCTGCTCCCAACTGCGGTGATCGATGGCGGCGATTTTCTCCAGAATGCGCAGCCCGCCTTGCACCACCAGCCGCAGTTCCCAGCCGGCCCGACCGGGAATGCGTCGCGCCAGCGGGCTGCCCTGCTGCATGAGCGCACGGGCCTGATCACACAGCTCGGCCACCAGCACCCGGCACCTGGCCTCTCGATCCGCGTGGCTGGGGCCGGTGAAATCCGACCGGTTCAGGGCGTGGCGCTGCAAGGCGTCTGCGGGCAGGTAGCAGCGCCCTCGGGGCAGGTCCACGCTGATGTCCTGCCAGAAATTGATGAGCTGCAGCGCGCTGCACACCGCGTCGCTCTGCCGCAGCGAGGGTTCGTCGTGAATGCCATACAGGTGCAGCAGCAGGCGGCCCACCGGGTTGGCCGACAGGCGGCAGTAGGCCAGCAGTTCGGCGTTGTCGGCATAAGCGTGGCCGCTGGCGGTGTGGCGCACGTCCTGTTCGAACGCGCTGAGCAGATCGTGCAGCAACGCACCGGGCAAGCGGTGAACCTGCAAGGCGTGGGCCAGCGGGCCGAACACCTCGGGCCAGCGCTCCGCTGGCCGACCTTCCAGGCACCGCTCCAGTGCCGCTCGGTAGGCCGCCAGATCGACCAACCGCACGCAGGCGCTGGCGTCGCCCTCGTCGGCCATGTCGTCGGCTGTGCGGGCAAAGTGGTAAATCGCCACCACCGCAGGCCGCAGGGCGGGCGGACAGAGCAGCGAAGCGACCGGAAAATTTTCATAGTGCCCCACGCCCGCCGACAAAGGCCCCGCCGCAGTGGACATGGCGTTGGCGGAGCGGTTGGCGATCTTGGGCGGGATCATGCGGTGGGTCGCGATTTGCAGAGATTTGCAGAGATTGGCAGTGGATGGCCAGGGTTGGCAGGAGGCGCGGGCACAGTGGCGCCTGTTTGCTGACGCTCGTGGGCCGCCGATGGCCCTACAATCTTTTTACTAACCGGTTGGTCATTAATTCGGGTGTCCGGCCAAATGCCGACAAGCCCGGGGCCGATCCACAGCCCGACCAGCCGTCCCTATTTTGCCTGCCATGAAAACCCATCCACTCATTTTTGTTGCGGCGGTCGCGGTGCTGCTGAGCGCCTGCTCCCGGCCCCAGGCGCCGCAGGAACCGATCCGTTCGGTCAAGCTGCTCACGGTGAGCGCGGCCACGCTGGACGCCCGGCAGGAATACGCGGGCGAGGTGCGCGCACGGGTCGAGTCGCGGCTGGGCTTTCGCGTCGGCGGCAAGCTGGTGCAGCGCCCGGTCGAGCTGGGGCAGCGGGTGCAGGCCGGGCAGTTGCTGGCGCAGCTCGACGCCAACGACCTGGCGCTGGCCAGCCAGGCCGCGCAGGCCCAGGTGAGTGCCGCGCAGGCGCAGCGCGACCTGGCGGCGGCCGATCTGCAACGCTTCACCGATCTGAAGGCCCAGGGCTTTGTGAGCGGTGCCGAGATCGAGCGCCGCCAGGCCGCGCAGCAGGCGGCAGAGGCCAGCCTGCGCCAGGCGCGTGCGCTGGGTGCGGTGCAGGGCAACCAGGCCGCGTACGCGCGCCTGCTGGCCGACGGTGCAGGCGTGGTGGTGGCGGTGGACGCCGAGGTGGGCCAGGTGGTGGCGGCGGGCGCGCCGGTGGTGCGCATCGCGCGTGACGGCGCGCGCGAGGTGGTGTTCGCGGTGCCGGAAGACCGGGTGTCTGCCTTGCAGCCCGGGCAGGCGGCCCAGGTGCGGCTGTGGGCGGCACCGCCGGCAGGCGCCGCAGCGTCCCTCAGCGGCACGGTGCGCGAGGTGGCGGCGAGCGCCGATCCGGCGACCCGCACCTACCAGGTCAGGTTGACGCTGCCGGCTGGGGTGGCCGTGGCGCTCGGTGCCACCGCCCATGTGACGCTGCCAGATGCAGACCCCGACACGACGGCGATCAGGCTGCCCACCAGCGCCCTGATGCGCTCGCCGGGCAGCACGCCGGGCACGTCGGTCTGGGTGTTTGACGCCGCCAGCAGCACCGTGCAAATGCGCCCGGTGGAGCTGGCGGGAGCGGATGGCAATCACATGCTGGTCGTCTCGGGCCTGAAGCCGGGCGAGGAGGTGGTGGCCGCGGGCGTGCACGTGCTCTCGCCGGGGCAGAAGGTCACCCGCTTCGCCGCCGCCAGGGTGAACTGAGGACCGGCATGCAAGCAGACGCTCCCCACACCGCCGCCGCGCAGACTTCCTGGGTCACGCGCTTCAATCTCGCAGTGGGCACTGGACCACCAGGCCTTCACCCGCTATCTCATGATCGTGCTGCTGCTGCTGGGCGTGGCGGCCTATTTCCAGCTCGGTCAGGACGAAGACCCGCCGTTCACCTTTCGCGCCATGGTGGTGCAGGCCTACTGGCCGGGCGCCACGGCCCAGCAGATGGCCGAGCAGGTGGCCGACCGGCTGGAAAAAACACTGCAGGAAGTGCCCTACGCCGACAAGATTCGAAGCTACTCCAAGCCCGGTCAAACGCTGATCATTTTCCAGATTCAGGACTCGTCGCCACCGGCCGAAGTGCCGCAGGTCTGGTACACCGCGCGCAAGAAGCTGGGCGACATGCGCGGCACGCTGCCCGCCGGGGTGTTGGGGCCGTTCTTCAACGACGAATTTGGCGATGTGTTCGGCGTCATCTACGCGCTGCAGGGCGAGGGCTTTTCGCCCGCTGACAAGCAGCAGGTGGCCGACGACGTGCGCCAGCGCCTGCTGCGCGTGAAAGACGTGAACAAGGTCGAGCTGTTCGGCGTGCAGGATCAAAAGCTCTTCATCGAAATCTCCCAGAAACGCCTGGCTGTGCTGGGGTTGGACATGGCGCAGGTGCTGGCCGCACTGGGCCAGCAGAACGCGCTCGAATCCGCTGGCGCGGTGCAGACGCCGCAGGACGTGGTGCAGGTGCGCGTGGGCGGCGCCTTCAACTCGGTGGAGCAACTGCGCGCCATGCCGATCCGCGCCGCCAACGGCACGCAGATCCGCCTGGGTGACATCGCGCAGATTGGCCTGGGCCATGTGGACCCGGCGCAGGTGCTGGTGCGCCACAACGGCAAGGACAGCATCGCACTCGGCATCTCGATGTCCAAAGGCGGCGACATCATCGCGCTGGGCAAAGCGCTGAAAGTCGCCGTCGCCGACATCGAAGCGACGCTGCCGGCCGGCCTGCAGCTGGTGCAGGTGCAGGACCAGCCGGCGGCGGTCAGCCGCTCGGTCAACGAATTCATCAAGGTGCTGATCGAGGCGGTGGTGATCGTGCTGGCGGTGAGCTTTCTGGCGCTCGGTCTGCACCGGCGCGAGGGTGGTCGCGGCCTGCGCCGCTACACCCTGGACGTGCGCCCCGGCCTGGTGGTGCTCATCACCATCCCGCTGGTGCTGGCCATCACCTTCCTGGCCATGCGCTACTGGGGCATCGGCCTGCACAAAATATCGCTCGGCTCGCTGATCATCGCGCTGGGCCTGCTGGTGGACGACGCGATCATCGCGGTGGAGATGATGGTGCGCAAACTGGAAGAGGGTTACACCATGGTGCGGGCCGCCACCTTCACCTGGGAAGCCACCGCCATGCCCATGCTCACCGGCACGCTGATCACGGCAGCGGGTTTTCTGCCGATCGGCATGGCCCAGTCCACCGTCGGCGAGTACACCTTCGCGATCTTTGCCGTGACGGTGATCGCGCTCGTGATTTCGTGGTTCGTGGCCGTGATGTTCGTGCCCTACCTGGGTGTCAAGCTGCTCAAGGTCAAGCCCCATGTGGGCCCGGCGCACGAGGTGTTCGACGGCCCGTTCTACGTGCGCTTTCGCGCCCTGGTGGACTGGTGCGTGGAGCACCGCTGGATCACCATCGGTCTGACGATTGCCACCTTTGTGCTCGGCATGCTGGGCATGGGGCAGGTGCAGCAGCAGTTCTTTCCGGATTCCAACCGGCCCGAAATCCTGGTGGATGTGTGGCTGCCCGAGGGCAGCAGCATCGCCGCCAACGACGAGGTGACGCGCCGCCTGGAAGCGCGCCTGGCCAAGGAACCCGGCGTGACCAGCGTGAGCAGCTGGGTGGGCTCGGGCGTGCCGCGCTTTTATTTGCCCATCGACCAGATCTTTCCGCAGAGCAACGTGTCGCAACTGATCGTGCTGCCCAAGGATCTGAAGACCCGCGAGGTGCTGCGCAAGCAACTGCCCGCGCTGATGGCCACCGAGTTTCCCGAGGTGCGAGGCCGCGTGAAGCTGCTCGCCAACGGCCCGCCGGTGCCGTACCCGGTGCAGTTCCGCGTGGTCGGCCCCGATCCGGTCGTGTTGCGCACCCTGGCCGACGAGGTGAAGCTGGCCATGCGCGAGAGCCCCAACGCCCGGGGGGTGAACGACAACTGGAACGAGTCGGTCAAGGCGATGCGTCTGGAGGTGGACCAGGCCAAGGCGCGCGCGCTGGGCGTGTCCAGCCAGTCCATCGCCCAGGCCACCCGCACACTGCTCAGCGGCAGCACGGTCGGCCAGTACCGCGACGGCGATCAGCTGATCGACATCGTGCTGCGCCAGCCGCTGGCCGAGCGCGACGCCATCACCAGCCTGGCCCATGCCTACCTGCCCACGGCGAGCGGCAAGAGCATCCCGCTGCTGCAGATCGCCCGCCCGGTGTTTGACTGGGAGCCTGGCGTGATGTGGCGCGAGAACCGGGAATATGCGATCACGGTGCAGGGTGATGTGGTCGAGGGTCTCCAGGGCGCCACCGTCACGGCCGAGCTGTTGCCCGCCATGCAGCAGATCAGCGCCGACTGGCTCGCCCAGGGGCTCAACGGTTACCGGGTCGAGGTGGCGGGGGCGGTGGAGGAGAGCAGCAAAGGCTCGGCGTCGATAGCGACCGGCCTGCCCATCATGCTGTTCATCATCTTCACCCTGCTCATGCTGCAACTGCAGAGCTTCAGCCGCTCGGTGCTGGTGTTCCTGACCGGTCCTCTGGGTCTGGCCGGTGTGGCTGGGGCGTTGCTGCTGCTGAACCGGCCTTTTGGCTTCGTGGCGCTGCTGGGTGTGATCGCGCTCATGGGCATGATCCAGCGCAATTCGGTGATTCTGATCGACCAGATCGAGCAGGACCGCGCGCGCGGTGTGCCGGCCTGGGAGGCGATTGTCGAAGCCGCCGTGCGGCGCATGCGCCCCATCGTGCTCACGGCGGCGGCGGCCGTGCTGGCCATGATCCCGCTCTCGCGCAGCGTGTTCTGGGGCCCGATGGCGGTGACCATCATGGGCGGCCTGATCGTGGCGACCGTGCTGACCCTGCTGGCCCTGCCGGCCATGTACGCCGCCTGGTTCCGGGTCAGGCGGGAGCCAGGGGCTCAGCAGCTACAATCGAAAGTTGCCGTCAGCGGTGCCTGAGGGCACGCGTGTCAGGCGCGCGGGTGGCGAAATGGGTAGACGCACCAGGTTTAGGTCCTGACGCCCGCAAGGGTGTGGGGGTTCGAGTCCCCCCCCGCGCACCACCGAACAGACAAACACACCCTTACCGGTCAGCCAGAGTGGCTGGTTGACCGATTCCCTTTTGGAGAAAGCCATGACCGTGACTGTTGAAACCCTGGAAAAGCTCGAGCGCAAGATCACGCTGACGCTGCCGGCCGACGTGATCCAGAACGAGGTGACCAAGCGACTGAAGGAAGTGGCCCGCAAGGTCAAGATGGACGGTTTCCGTCCCGGCAAGGTGCCGATGAGCGTGGTGGCCCAGCAGTATGGCTATTCGGTTCATTACGAAGTGATGAACGACAAGGTGGGCGAGGCCTTTGCCAGCGCCGCCAACGAAGCCAAGCTGCGTGTCGCCGGCCAGCCCAAGATCACCGAGAAGGAAAACTCGCCCGAAGGCCAGCTGGCTTTCGACGCGGTGTTCGAGGTCTATCCCGAGGTCAAGATCGGCGACCTGGCCACGGCCGAAGTCGAAAAAGTGTCGGCCGAAGTGACCGACGCCGCCATCGACCGCACGCTGGACATCCTGCGCAAGCAGCGCCGCAGCTTTGCGCAGCGCGCGCAAGACCAGGCCGCCGTGGACACTGATCGCGTCACCATCGACTTCGCCGGCAAGATCGAAGGCGAGGCCTTCGAAGGCGGCAAGGCCGAAGGCTTCCAGTTCATCGTTGGCGATGGCCAGATGCTCAAGGAGTTTGAAGACGCCGTGCGCGGCATGAAGTCCGGCGAGTCCAAGACCTTCCCGCTCGCCTTCCCGGCCGAGTACCACGGCAAGGACGTGGCCGGCAAGACCGCCGACTTCCTGGTCACGGTGAACAAGATCGAAGCCGCTCACCTGCCCGAAGTGGACGAAGCCCTGGCCAAGTCGCTCGGTATTGCAGAAGGCACGGTGGAAGCCCTGCGCGCCGACATCAAGAAAAACCTGGAGCGTGAGGTCAAGCAGCGCCTGCAGGCCCGCAACAAGCAGGCCGCCATGGACGCGCTGGCCGCCAAGGCCGAGCTGGACCTGCCCCAGTCCATCGTTCAATCCGAACTGGACCGCCTGATCGAAGCTGCCCGCGCCGATCTCAAGCAGCGCGGTGTGAAAGACGCCGAGAAGGCACCGATCCCCGATGACCTGTTCCGCCCGCAGGCCGAGCGCCGCGTGCGCCTGGGCCTGGTGGTGGCCGAGCTGGTGCGCGCCAGCGACCTGCAGGCCAAGCCCGAGCAGATCAAGGCCCACATCGAAGAGCTGGCCGCGTCCTACGAAAAACCGGCCGACGTGGTGCGCTGGTACACCAGCGACAACCGCCGCATGGCCGAGGTGGAAGCCATCGTGATCGAAAACAACGTCACCGATCTCGTGCTCTCCAAGGCCAAGATCACCGACAAGGTGATCGGCTTTGACGAACTGATGGGCCAGGCCTGATCCGGGGCGCTGGTCTGCAGCCTGGCCGATGCGCAAGAGGGCGGAAATTCCGCCCTTTTTTGTGCCCGGGCTTGCCTTTTTCAACCGGCACGCCATATGCAGACCGGTGCCAAAGCCGTGATCGGGCAGCGGCTTTGGGAGCTTGGTTACAGTAAGACCATGTCAGACATCAACACATGGAGAAATGCATGAGCGGTATGGACATTCAAAACCTGGGCATGGTGCCCATGGTGATCGAAACCTCGGGTCGCGGCGAGCGCGCCTACGACATCTATTCGCGCCTGCTCAAGGAGCGCGTGATTTTCCTGGTGGGCGAGGTCAACGACCACTCGGCCAACCTGGTGGTGGCGCAGCTGCTGTTTCTGGAGAGCGAGAATCCCGACAAGGACATCTCTTTCTACATCAACTCGCCCGGCGGTTCGGTGAGCGCCGGCATGGCGATCTACGACACCATGAACTTCATCAAGCCCGATGTGTCCACCCTGTGCTGCGGTTTCGCTGCCAGCATGGGCGCGTTTCTGCTGGCTGCTGGCACCAAGGGCAAACGCTTCTCGCTGCCCAACTCGAAGATCATGATTCACCAGCCCTCGGGTGGCAGCCGCGGTCAGGCCACCGAGATCGAGATCCAGGCGCGCGAGATCCTCAAGACCCGCGAGCAGCTCAACAAGATACTGGCCGAGCGCACCGGCCAGCCGCTGGAGCGCATTGCGCGCGACACCGAGCGCGACTACTACATGTCAGCCACCGAATCGGCCGAGTACGGCTTGATCGACAAGGTGATTGAAAAGCGTGCGAGCGCCGCCTGATCTGAAAACCGGCCCGATGCCGTGCCAAACCGCCTGATTTGGGCTAAAAGTGGCGCTTTTCATGCCATTGGCGCCCAGGTGGCTTGAACTATCATTGTTTTCGTCGCATCACTTCCCGTCTTCCCCGACTCATTTATTCCATGGCCGACAAAAAAGCCGCCTCCGGTGAGAAAGCGCTCTACTGCTCGTTCTGCGGCAAGAGCCAGCACGAGGTCAAGAAGCTGATCGCCGGGCCTTCGGTGTTCATCTGCGACGAGTGCATCGCGCTGTGCAACGACATCGTCCGCGACGAACTGCCCGGTCTGGAGTCGGTCAAGGCCACGGGCGAAGACGTGCCCACGCCGGCCGAACTCAAGGCCAATCTGGACAGCTATGTGATCGGCCAGGACGGCGCGAAGCGGGCGCTGGCCGTGGCGGTGTACAACCACTACAAGCGACTGCGCCACAAGAGCCACGCCCGCAAGGACGACGTGGAGCTGGCCAAGAGCAACATCCTGCTGATCGGCCCCACCGGTTCTGGCAAGACGCTGCTGGCGCAGACCATGGCGCGCATGCTCAATGTGCCCTTCGTCATGGCCGACGCCACCACCCTGACCGAAGCCGGTTACGTCGGTGAAGATGTCGAGAACATCGTGGCCAAGCTGCTGCAGAGCTGCAACTACGACGTGGAGCGGGCCCAGCAGGGCATCGTCTATATCGACGAGATCGACAAGATCACCCGCAAGTCCGACAACCCCTCCATCACGCGCGACGTGTCGGGCGAGGGCGTGCAGCAGGCGCTGCTCAAGCTGGTCGAAGGCACCATGGCCAGCGTGCCGCCTCAAGGTGGCCGCAAGCACCCGAACCAGGATTTCCTGCAGGTCGACACCACCAACATCCTGTTCATCTGCGGTGGCGCCTTTGCCGGCCTGGAAAAGATCATCGAGAACCGCACCGAAGCCTCGGGCATGGGGTTCAGTGCGGTGGTCAAGAGCAAGCAGCAGCGCAGCCTGACCGAATCTTTTAAAGAGATCGAACCGGAAGACCTGATCAAGTTCGGCCTGATTCCCGAACTGGTCGGGCGCGTGCCGGTGATCGCGGCACTCGCAGAACTCAGCGAAGAAGCGCTGGTCGAGATCCTGACGGAGCCGAAAAACGCGGTGGTCAAACAGTTCTCGCGGCTGTTGTCGATGGAAGGCGCGGAGCTGGAGGTTCGCCCGGCGGCGCTCAAAGCCATTGCCCGCAAGGCGCTGGCGCGCAAGACCGGCGCGCGCGGTCTGCGCTCCATACTGGAAAACGCGCTGATCGACACCATGTTCGATCTGCCAGGCATGAGCAATGTGGAGAAGGTGGTGGTGGACGAATCCACCATCGAAGAGAACAAACCACCGCTGCTGGTGTACCGCGAGGCGGCCAAGCAGGCCTGAGCAGTGCAGCCGGGCCCCAGCGACGGGCCGGTATCAACAGACCATGCGCCCGACCCCGTTCGCCCGCATGCACCCAAGCCCCTTTTGTTGAGGTTTCAAAATGTCCGGACAAACCCCTTTGCCCAGTACGCCGGTAGACCTGCCCTTGCTGCCCTTGCGCGATGTGGTGGTCTTCCCGCACATGGTGATTCCGCTGTTCGTGGGCCGCCCCAAGAGCATCAAAGCGCTGGAGTCGGCCATGGAGGTCGAGCGTCGCATCATGCTGGTGGCGCAGAAAGCCGCCGCCAAGGACGAGCCGTCCACCGACGACATGTTCGAGATGGGCTGCGTCGCCACCATCCTGCAAATGCTCAAGCTGCCTGATGGCACGGTGAAGGTGCTGGTCGAGGGCGTGCAGCGTGCCAAGGTGCTGGCCATCCGCGACAACGAGAGCCATTTTGTGGCCAGCGTGACACCGGTCGATCCGGCGGTGGAGCGTGCCGAGATGAAGTCCACCGAGCTCGAAGCGCTGCGCCGTGCGGTGATGCAGCAGTTCGACCAGTACGTCAAACTGAACAAAAAGATCCCGTCGGAAATCCTGACCTCGATCTCCAGCATCGACGATCCCGGTCGCCTGGCCGACACCATAGCCGCGCACCTGCCGCTCAAACTGGAGTCCAAGCAGGTGGTGCTGGATCTGGACCCGGTCAACAAGCGGCTGGAGAACCTGTTCGAGCAGCTCGAACGCGAGGTCGACATCCTCAATGTGGACAAAAAAATCCGTGGCCGCGTGAAGCGCCAGATGGAAAAGAACCAGCGCGACTTTTACCTGAACGAACAGGTCAAGGCGATCCAGAAAGAGCTCGGTGAGGGCGAAGAGGGCGCCGACATCGAAGAGATCGAGAAAAAGATCAAGGCCGCCCGCATGCCCGCCGAGGCGCGCAAGAAAGCCGATGCCGAGTTCAAGAAGCTCAAGCTGATGTCGCCCATGTCGGCCGAGGCCACGGTGGTGCGCAACTACATCGACGCGCTGGTGGCCCTGCCCTGGAGCAAGAAGACCAAGATCAAGCACGATCTGGCCCATGCCGAGGGCGTGCTCAACGAAGACCATTACGGCCTGGACAAGGTCAAGGACCGCATCCTCGAATACCTCGCGGTGCAACAACGGGTGGACAAGGTGAAGGCGCCGATCCTGTGCCTGGTCGGGCCACCCGGCGTCGGCAAGACTTCGCTGGGCCAGTCGGTGGCCAAGGCCACCGGTCGCAAGTACGTGCGCATGGCGCTGGGCGGCATGCGCGACGAGGCCGAGATCCGCGGTCACCGCCGCACCTACATCGGCGCCATGCCGGGCAAGGTGCTGCAGAGTCTGGCCAAGGTCGGCACACGCAACCCGCTGTTCCTGCTGGACGAGATCGACAAGCTGGGTACCGACTTCCGTGGTGACCCCTCGTCGGCGCTGCTCGAAGTGCTGGACCCCGAGCAGAACCACACCTTTGGCGATCATTACGTGGAAGTCGATTTCGACCTCTCCGACGTGATGTTCGTGGCGACCTCGAACTCGATGAACATCCCGCCGGCGCTGCTGGACCGGATGGAGGTGATCCGCCTGTCGGGTTACACCGAGGATGAAAAAACCAACATCGCGATCCGCTACCTGCTGCCCAAGCAGCTGAAGAACAACGGCTTGCGTGAAGGCGAACTCGATGTGCAGGACGAAGCGGTGCGCGACATCGTGCGTTACTACACCCGCGAGGCCGGTGTGCGCTCGCTCGAACGCGAGCTGGGCAAGATCTGCCGCAAGGTGGTCAAGGGTCTGCTGCTGAAAAAGTACACGCCCACCGTGGTGGTGAATTCGGACAACCTGAACGACTTCCTGGGCGTGCGCAAGCACAGCTATGGTCGAGCCGAAGCGCAGAACCAGGTCGGCCAGGTGGTCGGTCTGGCCTGGACCGAGGTGGGGGGCGATCTGCTGACCATCGAGGTCGCGATCATGCCGGGCAAGGGTGTGATCACGCGCACCGGTTCGCTGGGCGACGTCATGAAGGAATCGGTCGAAGCTGCCCGCACCGTGGTGCGCAGCCGCGCGCACGCCCTGGGGATCAAGGATGAACAGTTCGACAAGCGCGACATCCATATCCACGTACCCGACGGCGCCACGCCCAAGGACGGCCCCAGCGCTGGCGCAGCCATGACCACCGCGCTGGTGTCCTCTCTCACCGGCATCCCGGTGCGCGCCGATGTCGCCATGACCGGTGAAATCACCCTGCGTGGGGAGGTCACCGCGATCGGTGGCTTGAAGGAAAAACTGCTGGCCGCTCTGCGCGGAGGCATCAAGACCGTGATCATCCCGGAAGAGAACGTCAAGGACCTCGCCGAGATCCCGGACAACGTGAAGCAGGGGCTGGACATCGTGCCGGTGAAGTGGATCGACAAGGTCCTGTCCATCGCGCTGGAGCGCCAGCCTGTGCCGCTGACCGATGAAGAGGTGGCGGCCCAGCTGGCAGCCGCCTCTGTGCGGCCGACGGCCCGGGCGCCGGATGCGGTCAAGCACTGAGCGAAAAGTGCGGGGCGCTTGAAAACCGGCCCATTTTTAAGCTAGAATTCCAGCTTCTGTTGATCAACACCAAACAACAGAAGTTTGCGGGAATAGCTCAGTTGGTAGAGCGCAACCTTGCCAAGGTTGAGGTCGCGAGTTCGAGTCTCGTTTCCCGCTCCAGTTTGATGAAAAAGGGAAGCCGAGCTTCCCTTTTTTGTCGGTCGAGAAGGACCGGCCTGCCGGTCCTTCTGATCGGGCGCGATAGCAAATCGGTTATGCAACGGATTGCAAATCCGTCTAGCCCGGTTCGACTCCGGGTCGCGCCTCCAATAAAATCAACGGGTTACGAGCTTTCGTAACCCGTTTTTTGTTGGCGGGTTCAACAGAGGTTCAACGCGTTTACAAGGCTGGCTTCGCCAACGGGTTGAACGCAGTGGCTTCGATCAAGTGATCTGGTGCCACATGGGCATAGCGCATGGTCATTGTTAGGCTTTGGTGCCCAAGGATTTTTTGCAGCGCCAGGATGTTGCCCCCGTTCCTCATGAAGTGACTCGCGAAGGTGTGTCGAAGGACGTGGGTTGCTTGACCAGTTGGCAGCGTGAGTCCCGCCGCTTTCACGGCTTCAGAGAATGCCCATTGGTTGGCCGCATCGGTAAAAAACCGTTCACCTATGCCGTGCGTGGCGTGGTGGTCTTTCAAGCGTTGAACAAGCTCGGCCCTGACCGGCACAGCCCGTGTTTTGTTCGACTTGGTTTGTGAGAACTGCACCATGTTGCTGTGGACATGCGTCGTTCTCAACGACTCCGCTTCGCTCCATCTCGCGCCAGTCTCAAGGCAGATTCTGGCGATCAGTTCCACGTTTCGATTGTTGGATGCAGCTAGGCTGTCCAGTAGCTGCGAGATCTCTTCGGCCTTGAGGTATGACAGTTGCCGTTCTTGGATCTTGAAGGCCCTCAACAGCTTGAGCGGGTTGTCTCTTTTCCAGTGTCCCAGGCGGATCAACTCATTGAACACTGCTCGGAGGTATGCGTGCTCTCGGTTCATGTTGTTCGGTGTCACGCCGTCGTCAATGCGCCTCTTCCGGTACTCGGCGAACACCTCCGCAGTGAAGGTTTCTGCCCTGTGGTTCCCCATGGCCTCGCACATGGCCAGCAAGCGCCTGTAGGTGTCTTCTCCAGCTCGTAGACCTTGACCGTGTAGGTTGAACCACAGCGTGCACAGCTCGGCCAGCGGTCGCGCATCTTTTCGAGCTGGTGCCCAGTCTGGTGACTCTTGAACCTTGGCTCTGACGTGTCTCTCCCATGCAAGTGCATCGGCCTTTTTGTCAAAGGTCTTTTTGACGCGCTTCGCTCCGCGCCCGCCCGGCTGAATGTTTACCTGCCAGCCGGTTTTAACTTGCTTGATCGTCATTTTTTCAGCTCATTTTTGTTGAGCTGGTGCTTCCATCTTTCTTGGCGTGCCTTAAGTCGTGCCGCGTTTAGTACTTCTTTCTTGGCCTTCTCTGCTTTGTCGCTGTTTCCGTAGTGCTGCCAGTACAAGGCTTGTAGTTCAAGTGTGTAGCGCAAGTACTGTGCCGTGTAGTCTAGAAATTCTTGTGCTCCATCTGGCCATTTGCCAAACCTTCTGTCCCCTAGCAGCACACCTTTGGGTTCTTCGCTTGTACTTGCCCAGCTGGTGGCTTCTTCACTGAGGATGTTGAAGTCGTAGTGGCTTTTTGCTGAAAAGGGCGTTTCAGGAAAAGGGTCAATGTATGCCCTAACAAGAGGCGGTGGGGTCGGCATGGTGTGGCCAGCTTCCACATCGGTGATGCCCGTGACTAGCCAAAAAGCGTGTTCTGGCCATGCTTTTGCCGCTGCTTCGATGATCTGGCCACTTGGTGTTCCTTCCCTTCGCCACCAGGTGCGCCAGGTCGCTGAAGGAATGCCTGTTTCTTGCTCAAGGCCTTCAAATCTCTTTTTTTCCGGTGTTTTTGCTGTAGCGAGTAGGCGAAGTCTTGCGCTGATCGTGCGTTTTAAGAGCGCCTTTTTCTCTTCCGGGAGGTAGTCGAGTGACTGTGGGAGGTCAGGTGTTGCCATAGTTGCTCAATGTCTTATAATCTGGCTCAATTGAACTAAAAACGGTTTATGGAGCCAACGATGAGTGACTTCACGCTTAATGAGCATTTTCTCACTGTTCGCCAGCTTGCTGTGCATGCTGTCCCTCCGCTGGTGAGTCGTGAGCGTTTCGCTGACCTTCTGGGTCTTCCCCTTGGCGTCATCGTCGGCTGGATCAACAAGGGCATGTTGCCTACCGTGACCATCGGCAAGTACTCGCTTGTCAATGTCGAGCTGCTGCGCAAAAGCTGTCTCGAACGGGAGTTCACCCTGTGAGCTTCACTTCAACGCCCAAGACCTTGGCCGAACGCCTCCAGTGGATGGCCGACAACCTCCCTGGCTTTCGTGAAGAACTCGATGCCGTTCCAGAAATCGAGCGGCGTCAGTACGCAAAAAGCTGCACCGCTGCGCCTGCCCGCAGCGAAGCGAGGACAGCCGCAGCGGTGCAGCGCGCCGCGACACCCCCCCTGAGTAATACGGGGATAAACAAAAGCGTAGGCATGGGGGCGGCAAATGCTTGACCAGGTAGAGCGCTCGAAGTTGGACTTTGCTTTGTCGTCCTTGAGGATGGCTATCGATCTTCGTAATGCTGGCGCCTTGGTGGCAGCTATCGAGTACGAGCGTATAGCTCGGCGGTACATCTGTCAGGTCCTGGACGTGGAGTACGACCTGGCCCGAAACGAAGGCAACAGGGCTTCCCTATGAGCAAGTACCAATCCGACGAAAAGATGGTGCTTGAGGGCCGCAAGGTCAAGCTGCTGTCAGTTGAGCGTTCAACCGGGGCTGATGCCGGTGTGGTGGTTGACTACTTCCGGTGCACTGTGGTCCGTGATGCCCTTTTCCGGTCCACCATTCCCAGCAAAGGCGATCTCATCGTCGATGGTCTGCAACAAGACCAAGAGATCGTCTATGACCTCGCGGTTCATTGGGCCAGCCTGCTCGGGTTT